>JAZSDE010000057.1:0-10025 GCA_045531015.1 Faecousia sp. | reverse complement strand
ACCAAAAACGGCGCCGCCGCCCTTTGGATGTTGTTGATCACCCGGCGGCCCTCCGCCACGATATGGGGCATGGCGGCAAAATCGGAATCCAGCAGCACCAATCTTGCCACCTGACTGGCTGCCTGTGCGCCGGAGGCCATTGCCACACCGCAATCGGCTTCTTTCATCGCCAGCACATCGTTGACACCGTCGCCGGTCATTGCTACCGTGTGCTTTCGCTGTTTCAGTGCCCAGATCAGCCGCTTTTTCTTATCCGGGGTCACCCGGCCGAAGACGGTGTAGCTTTCCGCGGCTTTCAAAAAGTCCTTGTCTGTCTCCAAGGTGGATGTATCTACATATTTATCTGCGTTTTGGATGCCTGCCCGGCGAGCAACGTCTGAGACAGTTGCCGGGTTGTCGCCGGAAATGACCTTAATGGTCACGCCCTGCTTTTCAAAATAGGAAAATGTATCCGGTGCTTCGGGACGGATACGGTTGGTCATTAAGATGAGTGCCTCCGGGTGGAGCTTAGAGGCTGCCAATGCGCCCGGGCGAGGCGTGCCCTCGTAGGCGGCGATCAACAGTACCCGGTAGCCAAGAGACGACCAATGGTTGGCGGTTTTCAAAATCTCAGGGAAAAAGCTTCCCAAGATGGCATCCGGCGCGCCTACTACGAATGCGCCGGTATCTGCAAAGACCGCACCTTTCCATTTATAGTCCGAGGAAAAGGGGATTTCCGTGTTTTTTACCCAAGTGGGTGCGCCGGGGAACAGTGCCTGCAGTGCCCGTGCGGTCTCGTTTTCCGGGTCTTCATCACCATAGAGGTTTACAATGATCTCTTCTAAGTATTCCGGGCTTTGGTGGGAGAGTGGGAGCACGTCCTCTACCTGCATCACGGGCTCGGTGATGGTGCCGGTCTTGTCCACACACAGCACATCTACCCGGGCGAGGGTCTCTACGCAGTGCATATCCTGCACCAAGACCCGCTTTTGGGTCAGCTTGAGAGAGGAAACTGCCAGCGCGATGCTGGTCAGCAAGTAAAGACCCTCGGGGATCATACCCACCAGCGCGGCAACAGTGGCCTCTGCGCTGGCCTGCAGACCCAAATTCTGAGATTTATACTGATTATAAAAGAGAAGCAAGCCAATAGGCACAAGGGCAATACCAATAAACCGAATCAGCAAGTCCAAGGAGCGCATCATCTCCGACCGGGCAGCCCGGGGGTTGTTTTTGGCCTCCATCGCCAGTTTTGTGGCAAAGGCTTCGTCGCCCACCCGGGTCAGCTGCATCTTGCCGCTGCCGGTGACCACAAAGCTGCCGGAGAGCAAGGTGTCGCCGGGGTGTTTTTCTACCGCGTCCGCTTCGCCGGTAAGTAAGGACTCGTTCACATAGATATGTCCTGCCCGCAGCACGCCGTCTGCGCTGATCTGATCGCCGGGGCCGTAGAGGACAATGTCATCCCGCACCAGCGCATCAAAGCGAATGTCTTCTAATTTTCCGTCCCGGAGGGTCTTTACGGTGTGGGCAGACAGCAGGCTGAGTTTGTCCACAGCACGTTTTGCCCGGATCTCCTGAAAACAGCCGATGATGGCATTGATGATGACGATGACCATAAAGGTCATATTCATAATGGACGAGCCTGCCAAAAACAGCGCCACCGCCATAATTACAAACACCAAATTAAAGAAAGTACAGGTGTTTTCCCGGATGATCTGTCCTTCTGTCCGCCCGGTTTTTGCGGTGGGTTTATTCGTTAGTCCCTTTTCTGCCCTGAGGGCAGCTTCCGCAGAGGTTAAGCCGTACTCGGGGTCGGCATTGACTACGGGAATTCTATTTTCTTCGTTCATAGGGAGACCTCCCGTTTCGGTAATCCGTTTTCTCTGTTGTAAAGCAGCAATAAACTGCCGTTATCCGCAGAAATAGTGGCTTTTTCGCCCATAAAATGATTGCTGACCCCTAATGGGAAACCTGCGCTGAGGGTGCCATCCTTCAGTTCATATTTAAGACCTTGCAGGGTCACACCGCTTGCATCCTGCCCCATACAAAAGACGGATAGGATACCGGCTGCTTCTTTTGGGAATGTAAGCGCGCCGTTTTTAAGCACGGTAGCAATGTGTTTTTCGCCTATCAAATAGCCGATCCCACCACGGTCAGTGAGAAACTGGAGGGACTGCAAATTGGCAAGCGTGTGATCCAGCCGCGGGCCGTCCAGCGCACCGTAGAGAATGATCTCCTTATAGCCAAGAGAGAGGGCTTTTCGGATGGCAAGCATACTGTCGGTGTCATCCTTTTCCACGGGAAAGACGGTGGCATTATCGGGCGTATAGCCCAAGGAATCAAAATCGCCGATGACTGCATGGGGGACAAGACCTAATGTTTCTAAATGGGTCAGTCCACCGTCGGCGGCGATAATAAAGTCCTCTTTTTCTATAGGGAAGAGGAGCTCTGTAAAACCACCGGCGCAAAAAATGATACATTTTGCCACGTTCTTTCACCTCTTTTCTGTATTTCTATCTATTTTATACCAAAAACGCCCTGCTGTAAAGCAGGGCGCAGGAAAATTACAGAAGATTCCACAAATTAAGCGCGTGGGCATCCGCCATATTCTGCACAGCTGATGCAAGCTGGGCGCAGCAGGCCGCAAAATGGGGCTTTTCTTCCGATCTTGCATAGATCTCCGCTTCCGTAAAGAGCTGATCGATCTCCTCCATAGGGGTGTGGTCGGCAACGGTGGCGGTTTTTTCTTTGTGTTTGTCCCACAGAGCCCTTGCCTTTTGCGCTTGGGCAACCGCTTCTTCAAAAGATCCATTGAGAGCGGTTTCTGATGCTTTTTCCAAAAGGTCAGTGACTGGCTTGTACATTCCTTTTGTGGTGGAAGCGACAAAAAGCCCAGTGGCAAAGAGCGCAGTGAGGGTCAAGAGTCCAATAATAAACCGTTTCATTTTGCGTTCTCCTTCGGTAAAAAGAGAATGTGATCCCGCCCGTCTACTGTCAGCAGCCAGGTGCTTTTTAAGGCGGCATTTCGTTCTTTCAACACCCGCTCCACCCAAGCCGTATCCTTTCCCGCCTTTTGCAGATTTTCGCGGGAGAGATAGCCATCGGAGATAATGGTCAGGGGAATGAACTGCCGTCGGACTTGTATGCCTGCATCCTTGGCGTTGGCGGGGGCGTACTTGGGGTAAGGGAATACCGAGAGATTGCCGTTGGTCTCCAGAATAGCGTACTGCACTTCTTCTAGGTCTAATACCCCTTTTTCCCGAAGATGCCCAGTCAGTTCATCCAAAGTAACACTGGTTTTTCGTAGGTTATCCTGGAGTATATTGCCGTTTTCTATGAGTATCACCGGCTTGCCGCAAAGCAGCTTTCGGACAAAAACGCTCCTCAGTGACAAAAAGGACAGCATCAGCTCTACGCCCAGCACCGTAAGAATGGGTACAAGACCGGAGTATAAGGGGATCGCCCCGTCCTGCATAGGAATGGATGCTAAGTTTGCAACCAGCATCGTCACCACAAATTCCGATGCCTCCATCTGTCCGATCTGCCGCTTGCCCATCAGCCGGATGACGAGGATCAAGACGAGATATAAAATGATGGTACGAAAGTAAGATAAAATCAAAACTGCCACCTCTTATGGTGGCAGTTTTCCCCTGAGTGGGGGGTGTTATACAGTTTAGCCTAATTGATTTTCGAAAACGTCACCGCTGCCTAAAGAGCCGACCTCGAAGAACTTGTCAAGAACAGCCTTGGCGACCTTGGACATCTGAGCACCGCTGGCGGTTTTTTCGCCATAAACAGACATAGCAATTTGAGGGTCACGGGCGGGGGCAAAGCATACGAAGGAGCCGTTTGCGGGCATTCCGGTACCGATCTGGGCAGTACCGGTCTTGCCGGCTACCTCTACGGGGTAGTTCCGAAATACGCTGTATGCCGTACCGCCGCTGACGGAGGTGACGCGCATCATACCGTCAAGGTAGGTCTCATAAGTGGACTGAGAAATGTTCAGGTGATCGGCGATCTGCGCCTGATTTTCCAAAATAAGGCTTGAAAAATCCGAGGACACTACCCGCTTTAAGAAGGTGGCCTTATAGCGGGTGCCTTTGTTGGCAAGTGTAGCGGCATAGTTACAAAGCTGAATGGGAGTGAACTGGTTATCGTCCTGACCGATGGCGGCAAGGATCTGGTTTCCCTTATACCAGTACTTGTTATCGCCTGTGTGCAGCAGCTCCTTGGTGGCCGCATTGGCCCGGTAGCCTGTCCGCTCCGACAGCTCCACACCGGTTTTGACACCAAGACCCAAGGCTGCGGCGGTAGAGTCCATCGCTTCTAAGGTAATGTTATCCGCCATCTCGTAGAAGAAATAGTTGCAGGAGTACTGCAGAGCTTCTGCCGCATTGATAGGGCCGTGGGTGCTGTGCTGGTTTGTCCATTTCAGACAGTTGGCGTGAAAGCCTGCGTACTTGGTGAAAACACCCTTATCCACAATGATGGACTGGGCATTATAGACCTGTGCCTCAAAGCCTGCGATCAGGGTGGACATTTTATAGATGGAGCCGGGGGCGTAAAGGCCGTTAAGGGCGCGGTTAAAGAGAGGATTAAAATCCGCATCCTTCAGTTCCTCATAGTTTTCAAAGTAAGTTGCAAGGTCGTAGGTGGGGTTGCTTGCACAGACAAGAACCTGCCCGGTCTTGGGGTCGATGGCTACCACTGCGCCGCCCTCCGCGTCTTTACCTGCATCCCCGCTGAGACGCAGTTCGTTGAGCAGTGTATCCAAGGCGTCCTCGGCGATGCCCTGCAGTGTAATGTCGATGGTCAGCTCCACATTCGAGCCAGCCT
This sequence comes from Faecousia sp., assembly GCA_045531015.1. Taxonomy (GTDB): domain Bacteria; phylum Bacillota; class Clostridia; order Oscillospirales; family Oscillospiraceae; genus Faecousia. The sequence continues at coordinate 5,213 of JAZSDE010000057.1, read as the reverse complement.
TCGGCACGGTGAGATACCGGGAGGAAATGAGGGTTCCGTCCTTTGCCACAACGTCCTCCCGCCAGCCATCGATGCCGTGGAGATATTCCTCAAAGGCAAGCTCAATGCCGGACTGGCCTACCAGTGCGTCCATTTCGTAGCCGTCGATGTCCTTGTAGGTTTCCCATTGTTCGGGGGTAACGGCACCAATGTGACCGAGTATGTGGGCAGCGTATTCCGTATGGTATTGCCGCACAACGGAGTTTTCCACCTGCAAGCCGGGAATATTTAACTCCAATATGGCGGCCTGCGCCTCGTCACTGGCATCGGAGAGCACCACAAAGTTGGAAAGGTTATACACACACCGCCGCAAATCCAGTTCATATCTCAGGCCAATGACCTGCCGCGCCTCGCTGTCTGTCCAGGAGGCGGGAATTTTATACCGGGTTCGGAGGGTCTCGATCAGCAACGGCGCGGTAATATCCGAGTCGATCTTTCCCATAAAGGCGATATATTTTTGAAAATTGTTTTGTGAGGAGGAATTGTAATCCTCTAATGTATAGACAAAGGGACGTTCTTTAGAGACCGGGAAGTGCTCGGCATATTCGATGCCCAATTCCTCACAGCGCTTGACAAGCTGATAGAGGTATTCGTTGGTGCCCTCTGCGCTGATAAGGACATAGTGATTCAGAACGAGGTCAAAAGTGGCCCGGTTACTTACCAGCACCTTGCCGTTTCGGTCTAAAATATTGCCTCGGGCAGCCTTTACCCGGGTTCGGGTAGTAAAGGTGGAGGAATTGTCGATATTGCCGCCGGTTTGGATCATCTGCATATCATAAAGGGTCAGGGCAAAAATGCCCAAAATGACTGCAAAGATCAGCAGCACCCAGCCAACGCGGATGCGGGTTATTCGTTCCATATGGAACCTCCAATCGAGCCGATAAATAAAACGATGGGGTACAGCAGGGGAATGCTGATCAGTGTCAGACTCCCGGTAATTAAAAAGCCGACGATCCGCTCTGGGTAGGTAACGGTAAGGAAAAGGCCTGTAAGGAAAATGAGAAGCTCATAGAGAAGAAAAGCTACTGCCGTGCAGAAAAAGGCAGCGCCGAAGCCCTTTTGCAGATAGCTCTGCCGGAAAATGGCGGCGACGATGGCCAGCAAGGTAATAAACACCATTGCATACATACCCGGCGCAGAGCCGGAAAACTGGTAAATGAGGGAGGAGACGAGCGCAAATACACAGCCGTTTTCCACGCCCTCCATAATGCAGATAAGAATAATGGCGCAGGGAACCAAGTCGGTGGCAGCACCAAAAAGCCGGAAACGGCAAAGCACCACGTCCTGCAAAACGGAGAGGAATAATAGAAGGAGACCGATAAGTGCCCATTTAAGGATGGCAAGCCGCTGCTGGGAGGTGATATAAAGCTTATTTAAAATGCCCGAATGGGGTTTATCTGCCTGAAAATCTTGTTTTTTTGCCATAAGCTCACCCGTTATCGTATGCTGTCACGATAAACACCTGCTCAAGCGACCCAATGTCTGCGGCCGGACGGAGGAGGGCATACATCGCAATGCCGGTTTCCTCATAGCCCGCATCCATTACATAACCGAGGATCAGTCCCCGGGGATAGACGGTAGAGCCGGTGGTGACCACCTGATCGTTATTGTGAATGACGGAATTGCTGGGCAGGTAATTCATACGCAGAAGTCCCGAAAGACCGGAGGCATAGCCACCGTTGACGATGCCGTTATAGCCGGTACCGCCGGTAGAAGAAAGGGTGGCGCTGATCTCAATGGAGGAGTCCAGCACTGTCTTGATAACGGCATAGTTATATCCTACCTGACTGACAAGGCCCACCACCTGTCCGTTTGCGGTGATGGCGCACATACCCACATCGAGGCCGTCCTTTGTGCCCCGGTTGATGGTGACAGTGCTGCTCCAGTCACTGCTGCTCCAGGAGATGATATAGCCGTCTACCAGCCGAAAATCCTCGTGGGCCTCTTTCAGCTCCAAAAGCTGACGTAGCCGCTCGTTTTCCCGGGCAATGGCGCCGGCCTCCCGGGCATCGTCCTCCAGCTTTGCAAGCTGCTCCCGGAGCGCCGCATTTTCCGCAGAGATCATCTCAAAGCGGAACATATAGTCATATAGCTGCTGGGCACTGTCGGTCAGCGAACTGATACCTGTACGGATAGGCGTCAACACGCCCTGGACCAGCATATCGGGGAAATTGATCCCGCTAAGTCCGATAGCAACGCTGAGACCGACTGCCAGAAGCAGTACCAAGGCCACAACGACCCGAACCCGGGTGGTAAATAAATGCTTCATCGTGTTTCCTCCCAAAAGTCCCGCAGTACCGTATAAAGGCGGCACACGGGCAGACCCACAACGTTATAGTAGTCGCCAACGATTTTCTCTACGAACAGACTGGCGCCGCTCTGAATACCGTAAGCGCCGGCTTTGTCGAGAGGGTCTTTTGTGCGGATATAGTCGTAAATTTCGCTTTCTGTCAGCACCCGGAAATACACATCGGTAATTTCCGTAAAGCTGACCCGCTTTTCACCCTGCAGCACAGTCACGCCGGTCATCACCTGATGGGCGCGGCCTGACAGCATGGAGAGCATCCGAAGGGCGTCCTGTTCATCCTTGGGTTTTCCTAAAATCTCGCCGTCACAGACCACGATGGTGTCTGCGCCGATGACGATGTCATCTACATTGCGTTCCACCGCGCAGGCTTTATTGCAACTGATACGGGCCACCTCGTCTTGGGGCAGCTTGCTGCTATCCATTTTTTCGTCAGCCTGCGAGACCCGGACGGTGACCGGGAACGGAAAAAAGTCCATCAGCTCCCGGCGACGGGGGGACTGAGAAGCAAGAATGATTTCCATAAAGGGTATCCTTTCGTGTAGCCTAAGCAATATAACCCGAAACTGCTCAGGCGGCGCCTGGTTGGCTCAGAAATGGGTTTGGGTAGTATTGCGAGGCTTATTATTCCACACCCCGCAGGTAAAGTCCACGGGTGCAGGCACCGGGATCAAAGGGAACGGGATTTTGGAGGGAGGAGAGAACGTAATCTACCTCCCGGGGATTTTCTGTAGTGAAGTAAAGGCGGGTCGCCCAAAGACCCAGATCTTCCAATTCCTCCCGGCGGTCTAAGAGACTCAGTTTCTTGCCATTGAGCAAGACACTGCGGCAAGATGCGCCGTCTTTAATAATGGGGAAGTCGGCACCGGTCTTGTCGGTGAGCTTGGTGGGTGTATGGCAGGTACACTGGCCGTTGCGGTTGCGAATGAGACAGTTTTCCGTTACCATCAGCGGCAGTCTGCCGTAAATGAGCATTTCACAGGGCACGGCCTTGCTGACATCCCGGATCTGGGGCAGTGTCATCTCGAAGCTAAGGCAGGCAGAGGAAAGCTCCAGCTCCCGGGCAGTATTGACTGCGCCGGAATTAAACAGATTAAGACCAAAGTCACCGCGGACAGCCATATCACATTCCCGGACGGGCAGTAGCTGGCCCAAGTTACCGCACAGGGCAGACGCAATACCCAAACTGCGTGCAAGCCGCAGCGCGGCGGTAATTTCGGGCAGCTCGCCGTCGTGAATGATCCGGGGCATCACCGCGCAGATGTTCTGACTGCGGCTCAGCTCCCGGAAATAGACCGGGTCTGCCGCTAAAATGTGAAGCGGGATATACAGCACTGCAGGGCGCAGGCGTAGCAGCTGGGCAGTCAGCTGTTCCCGGTCGGTGATCTGTACCGTGATAACCGGGGCACGGCGGTTACCGGGGAAGCGGGTAGGCGCTTTGGCTTTGCCTAAAGCTACATTTTCCCGGCGGGCCCGCTGGGCGGTGAGCATACTCAGCACATCCCGGCGCATCCCGTTAATCGTTGCGGCGGAAAGGGTCAGTCCGGGAGCAATGTCAGCCTCCACGGCTTTGCAGTAATAGGGCGTACCACCGGTCTTACTAAGCCGGGCGGTGAGAGCGGTCTTGTCCAGCGGCAGATTTCGCGCCTGTTCGGGGGCAGGGCCGGAAATGGTACATACGTGACCCTCCGGATCAATGGCGGAAAGGGACACACTGCTGGGAAGCACGGTCGCCCGGAAAACAACGGGCACTAAGGGGTTTTCAGCAGTTTCGTAGCTTTGCTGCATTTCCTTCAGCCATGGCTTGTTTTCCGGAGTTTCCTCCCGGATACCAAACATATCTTTCCCCAAACGCTTGTCATAATAAGCGTCTGTAAAGCCCTGGCGGTTAAAGGCGGTAAGCAGCGTCTCCTCCATATCCCGGCGGACAAAGCCCCGATCCAATGCCTGTCGGTAGACGCCGGTAACGGCGGCCACATATTCTGCCCGCTTCATCCGACCCTCTAACTTGATGGAAGCCACACCGATGGCCTCTAAATCGGATAGGTGGTAAACAAGGCAGTTGTCCTTTAGGCTCAGCGGATATTTATTCTGCCAGTTGCCGTAGCCATAGCTTTGGCGGCAGGGCTGGGCACAGCGGCCGCGGTTACCGGAACGGGAACCGATGGCGGCAGAGAGGTAGCACTGGCCGGAGTAGCTCATACAGAGCGCGCCGTGGGCAAAAACCTCGATCTCAATGGGGGAGTTTTCGCAGATATAGCGAATTTCCTCCCGATTCAGCTCCCGGCTGAGAACCACCCGGGAAAGACCCCAACCGGCGCAAAGCTGCACACCGGCCAACGAGTGGATGGACATCTGGGTAGAGCCGTGGAGAGGGATATGGGGAGCGATCTGTCGGCAAAGCTGCACTACGCCCAAATCCTGTACGATAAACGCATCTACACCGGCTTGCGCCGCGTGACGGATAGTCTCCATCACAGACGGCAGCTCCAAATCGGAGACTAAGGTGTTGAGCGTAAGATGCACTTTAACACCTCGGACGTGGCAGTATTTTACCGCCTCGGTCAGGGCTTCGGGGGAGAAATTCTTGGCACTTTGCCGGGCGTTAAACTGCCCGCAGCCAAGATATACGGCATTTGCGCCATTTTGTACAGCGGCCTTCAGGGCATCCATGGAGCCGGCAGGCGCTAACAGTTCCAGCATAGCGATCTCCTTATGGTGTATAGTCCTAAACATTATAACATAATATAAAGAAATACGCTACCCCACGGGGTAAAGTTTTTGTAAAAAATATTGTAGGGCGGGGGCTTGCTCCCGCCCGTGCCTCCCTCTGATGAGGGAGGTGGATTTTGCGAAGCAAAAGACGGAG
>JAZSDE010000029.1:0-15655 GCA_045531015.1 Faecousia sp. | reverse complement strand
TGTACTTTTTCGCCGTTGACAGAGCAATAGATGTATAGTAAAAGTATCAGCCGAACAAATTTTGTTCGGCGGATATCGTTTAGCGGTTATTGTTGTTCTGGTTATTCTGGTTATTCTGGTTATTGTTGTTCTGGTTGTTATTGTTGTTCTGATTTCTGTTCTGGTTGTTATTCTGGTTCTGATTCTTGTTCTGGTTTTCCATAACCTTGATCCTCCAAAATGTTTTCGGCAATGCCGTGGTAATACTATGCCCACGATTTTAGGATTTATCCTTCGCTTTAAAGAAACAGCTGGCAAGGAGTCCTGCTACAATGGCTGCTGTGATGCCGCCGGCAGTCGCTTTTAAGCCTCCGATAAAGATCCCGAGGAAACCTCTTTCGTCAATAGCTTCCCGCACGCCCTTAGCCAGTGTGTTACCAAAACCCGTCAGCGGGACACTTGCACCTGCCCCAGCAAATTCCATAAGCGGTTCGTAAAGCTTAAGTGCGCCCAAGACAACACCGAGCACTACATAGGCTACAAGGATCCTTGCGGGGGTTAACTTTGTCTTATCAATGAGGATCTGGCCGATCAAACAGAGGATCCCGCCTACCAAAAATGCTTTTAAATAGTCCATATCAGCCTCCTGAAATTGCAACTGCATGACATACGCCTGAAATCGGCAGATTTTGCTGCGTTGAGGTAGGGGAGAGGAGCGCACCTGTTCCGCAGAATAATATCTTCCTTAGCTTGCCTTTTTGCAGTTTATTGAGCAAGTCGCCACACAGGGTAATGGCGCTGCAACCGCAGCCCGAACCTCCGGAATGGACATCTTGCTTAAGATTATCAAAGACAAGACAGCCGCAATCAGCGATTTTTCCGCCTAGGGAAAGGCCATCCTTTTGGGCAAGTGTCAGCAGAGTATCCTTGCCATGCTGCCCAAGATCGCCGGTAACAATCAGGTCGAAGTCATCTGCGCTTGTATTTAGATCCGCAAAATGAGCGCGAATGGTAGATAGCGCAGCGGGTGCCATTGTGGCACCCATATTGTTTGCATCCTTGATACCAAGGTCAGTTACGGTGCCAACGGTACACGCTGTAATGCGTGGCCCCTTTCCTTGACTTGACACCAGCGCAGCACCGGCACCGGTTACCGTCCACTGGGCGGTTGGTGTTCGCTGACCGCCATAACCCAGCGGAAAACGGTATTGCCGCTCTGAGGAAGCAAAATGGGACGAGGTCATTGCGGCTACCGTATCAAAATAACCGCCGCCAACTGTCATTGCGGCAAGAAGCAGACTTTCAGCCATTGTCGAGCAAGCCCCGTAGAGCCCTAAATGGGGGATGCCCGTATTTCGGAGCGTAAACGAAGAGCCGATACATTGATTTAGCAGGTCACCGGAAAATACAAGCTCCAAATCTGTTTTTTTGATACCCGCTTTTTTTATAAGTGTCTCCAGTGCCAGCTCCTGCATATGCTTTTCCGCCTGTTCCCAGGTCTTTTGTCCGAAATAGGAATCCTTGCTTTGTATGTCAAAGGTGCCGCTAAGAGGCCCTTTTGACTCCTTCTTGCCGGCAACGTTTGCCCAAGCAATGATTACTGGGGGATTCGACGGAACAAAACTTTGTTTTCCTTTTTTGTGTGTTGCCATATTTACCACCTTTCACACCGCTATTATGTGCAGATGGCAAAAAAATATAAAGCCCGTGGGATTTCCACGGGCTTTATCACTTAAATAGCTGTTATTTCATCGCGGGTCTACCGCTGTCCCAAGCACCGGCGACTTCCTTATCCACCAGTTTGCCATTTTGATTATACTGAATCGTCTTTACAGGCATCAGATCATCCAGCATATAGGGATTATTCCACATACGGTAACCGTCTACATTTCGCCGGCCGCCGCGGTAGTAATTCTCACCCTGCTGTACCCAGTAGTCGGAGCCGTCTACATTGAAGAAGTAGCGGTATCCTGCTTCATATAGGACTTTAAACTTTTCGTTGTCCATTGTATATTTTTCGATTCCTGCAATGTCAGACCCGTTAGGGTAGATGAGAATATCGCACTCACCGACAATGGGAACGACTGTGTTCTCAAACTTATTGTTGTCAGCTTTGATTCTGCTGGCTGTCAGGTTGCCATAAGAGGGATGACCGTAGGAGTGGCTGGCGATGATCCAGCCGTTATCCTTCAGACACTGTACGACAGCCTTTGCGTCATCGATTTCTTTTTGGTATGCTTCGGGTGTCATATTCTGCGCATAGCCGGGCTTTGTGCGGTAGCCAAACACACCCTCAAAGCCTGTTACAGCTAAAACAGCGCGGGCACCTTGATAGGCAAAGTCGGGATGCTCCTGAATAAAGGCTTCCAAAATGGGTACGAGGTCGTATTCACCGACCAGTGTATTGCCGTTACGGTCTACATATTCGCAGGTGGGCTTGCCGTCTGCTCCGATCACGATACGGCTTGCCACACCGTCGCCGTTCTTATTGGCAAAGACGGGTGTGTTGTTGACACCGTCCATTTCAAGCTGGCCGGGCCGTTTTTTGGCATCGGCGATCCATTTGCCGTAGTAGTTTATATCGTCCTCACTGAGGATGAAAGGTTTCTTACCTTCAGGGAGGTAGATGTCGCCCTCCACAAATTTGGCATTGCCATTTGTATCCTTGACTTCGTAGGCAACCTGATAGGGCGTTACGAGAACAAAACCGCGGTCGTACATAGACTGAAGAAGGTACTTAAACTCTTCCACAGTGGTCATATCCCTGTTCATTGCGCCGGGAAGGTTTGCGCCTGCACCAAAGGCGCGGTCGGGCTCTACAATGAGGGGATGGACAAAAATGTGGGTAATGGTGTTCATCTTTGTATAGCGGCTGCACTTTGCTTTGTCTGCCTGATATTGAGAAATCTTTGTTGTGATAGAGGGCACTTTGTCGGCGTGCTCAAAGGACTGCAGCAGATTGATCGCTTTGTCATAATCGTAACCGGCAGCCAAAAAATCGGCTTCTGCGATCAGTTTTTCAGCCTCAGCGAGGATTTCGGGCATCGGATCTGTAGGCGCATCGGTAGGGCCGTCTGTAGGTGTCTCGGTTGCGGGTGCGGTAGGGTCATTGGAGCCAAATAGACCGTTATTATATGCAACAGCAATACAGGCGATCAAAAGCAAACATACAAGCCCAATACCGATGGGCATAAAGTATGCTTCAATAGACTTTTTAGGCGTGTTCTTCTTATTGTTACCGCGATTTTGCGGATTGGAAGGTTTCTTTTCATCAAAGATTTCCATAATCGATCCTCCAATTAGATTTGCTATTATTATACCACGCATGTGATAAAAAGCAATAGCGCGTTATAATAATTTTGCGCCAGCCGGATATGGCTGGCGCAAGCATACATTGTTTATTTACCGGCGAGTGCCCGCTCCAGCCATACACATCCGAAATCCAGCGCGGTATAAAGACCAGCCTTTTCGCCCTTCTTTACCACACGTTCTCTGGGCTTCGCTGCCGGATCTGTCAGCTGCAGCTGCACAGAAACACGCTTGGCGATCTCTTCACCGCCGACGTTTTCTGTTTCCAGTATCTGGAGCAATACGATATGACTGTCGGCCATAGAGCCATAGTAGATCATATTGTCTTTGCGCATAAGGGGATGCCCCTTGTATGTTAAAACCTTATTTTCCTCAGACATACAAACCTCCTGCTAAAATGTTAGGAGGCTTCTGCGGTGGCAAAAGCCTCCTATAAGATCAGTTTTTCTCAAACAGATAGCTCTGCACCAGCGTGCGCAGTAGCTCGTCCCGGTCAATTTTGCAGATCAGGCTGCGAGCGTTGCGGTAGTTGGTGATGTAGGTGGGGTCTTCTGTCAGAAGATAACCCACGATCTGATTGATGGGATTGTAACCCTTTTCACTTAAGGCGTCAAATACGCTTTGCAGGATCAATCGCATATTTTCCTTATCATCGCAGGGTACGGTGAATTTAATAGTATGTTCCGTCAAAACGCACGACCTCCTTGGTTACATTTTCATTATTATAACTTATTTTTATTGGGGTGTAAAGAGCAAAACCAAAAAATTTTTAAATTATCGCAGGGTTGCGTCCAATTCCTTGGCAAGTGCTGTCAAAATGCCCGATACGACCTGCTCAGAGTCAGCATCTGTGAGTGTACGGTCATCAGACCGGAGGGAGAGGGAGAAGGCAAGGCTCTTCTTACCCTCACCGATGTTTGCACCGCGGTAGATGTCGAAGAGGGCAACGTCCCGCAGCAGCTTGCCGGCAGACTTCCGGATAACGGCTTCCGCCTCAGCAACAGTAACATTCTCATTGCAAACGATTGCAAGATCGCGACTTACGGTGGGGAACTTGGGCAGAGGCTTGTAGGTGGGCTCGGGAAGCTGCTGACCCATCAGCACCTCCATATTAATTTCAGCGCAGTATACAGGGGTGTCCATATCGTAGTTTTCAGCCACCAGCGGATGGAGCTGGCCGATATAGCCAACCTGCACGCCGTCAACAGAAACAGCAGCACAGCGGCCGGGATGGTAGCTGGGATTGTTGCGGTCAGCAAGATAGGAAGCCTTCTTAATACGAAGTGAGGAGAAAATAGCTTCAAGCTCGCCCTTAACGGAGAAGAAGTCCACATTTTCGCCATAGCTGCCGAGCACCAGGATCTTAGGCTCTTCGGGCTGCAGTTGTCCTTCCTTGGGGAGGTAAATCTTAGCCAGTTCGTAGAGCTTAACAGCCTTGTTGCGGTATGCCATATTCCGGGACAAAATGTCCAGCATGGAGGGCAGCGCAGTGGTACGCATCACGGATGTGTCTTCGCCCAAGGGGTTTTGAATCCGCATAGGATTACGCAGTGTACTGTCCTTGGGGAGACGGATGCGGTCGAAGATCTCAGGAGAAACGAAAGAGTAAGTGATGATCTCATTATAACCCAATGCCCGGCAGGCCTTGCCGCAGGCACTTTCAAAGAGCATCTTGGGAGAATAGCCGCCCTTAGCCGCGATCTTCAGGGTAGTGGTGGGGATCTCGTTATAGCCGTAGGAGCGGCCAACTTCTTCCGCGATATCTGCCATCAAATTCAGGTCGGGACGCCAGGAGGGGACAAGGATCTCGTCGCCTTCTACGGGGATCTCCAGAAGTGACAGGTAGGAGATCATCTGCTCCTTGGAAATGTCTGTACCCAGGAGTGCGTTGATCTTTGCAGGCTCCAGCGGTACGGTGTGGGGTGCGGGAACATAGTTAATAATGTCTACCATCCCGTCCATTACATCACCGCAGCCGAGAAGCTCCACAAGCTCACAGGCGCGCTCTACAGCAGGCACAGTCATCATCGGGTCGATATTTTTCTCAAACTTGGCAGAAGCATCAGTACGCATACCAAGCGCAAGGGCGGTTTTGCGGATGGAAGTGCCGTCAAAGTTGGCGGACTCAAAGACCACCGTTACGGTATCGCTGACGATTTCGGAGTTTTCGCCGCCCATGATACCGGCAAGACCGATGGGCTTTTCGCCGTCAGCGATCACAAGCATACCGGGGGTCAGCGTGCGAACGTTGCCGTCAAGGGTAGTCAAGGACTCGCCTTCCTCTGCTTCACGGACAACGATCTTGCCGGAGCCGACATAGCGGTAGTCAAAGGCGTGCATAGGCTGGCCGTATTCAAGCATAACATAGTTGGTAATATCAACAATGTTATTGATAGGACGGACACCGTTGGCACGCAGACGCTGACGCATCCACTTGGGGGAGGGGCCGATCTTTACGTTGGTGACCATACGGGCCGTGTAGCGGTTGCACAGCTCCTCTGCAGGAACTTCAATGTCCAGCTTCTCGTACATAGAGCCTGCATCACTGCCGTTTACTACAGGCACGTGATGGCGCATAGGCTGACCGAATGCAGCAGCGGATTCCCGGGCAAGGCCGATGATGGAGTAGCAGTCGGGGCGGTTGTTGGTGATCTCAAAATCAACCACGGTATCGTCGTTGCCAATGACAGCATTAATATTGTCACCAGGCTTGCAGTCTTCCTCGATGATCCAAATGCCGTCTTCAATGGCGTAGGGGAAATCGCCCAGAGTCAGGTCGAGCTCCTTGAGAGAGCAGAGCATACCGCAGGAAACTTCACCTCTGAGCTTACCTTTAGTAATGTGGATGCCACCGGGCAGGTAGGAATTGTGCAGTGCGGCGGGAACCAGATCGCCTTGCTTGACGTTCTGGGCACCGGTTACGATCTGTACAGGTTCTTCAGCACCGACATCCACTTGGCAGACCCACATATGGTCGGAATTTTCGTGGCGAACGATGGACAAAACCCTACCGACGACAACGTTCTTGATCTGACTGTCCAGCCGCTCGTAGGTCTCTACCTTCTGACCGAAAACGGTCAGAGTGTCCACAAATTCTTTATCGGAGATATGAGAGAGGTCAACGAACTCTTCATTGATCCATTTTCTGTTTAATTTCATATTCGTAACCTCCTTAGAACTGATTCAGGAACCGCACGTCATTATCGAAGATCAAACGAAGATCGTTGATCTTTCTGCGGCCCATTGCCATTCTTTCAAGACCCATACCAAATGCAAAGCCGGAGTACTTTTCCGGGTCAATACCGCAGCCCTCCAGAACCTTGGGGTGGACCATACCGGCACCCAGAAGTTCGATCCAGCCCTCACCGTGGCAGGTGGAGCAGACTTGACCGTCCACCTCGCCGGTACCGTGGCACTTATGGCACTGCATATCCATCTCACAGCTGGGCTCGGTAAAGGGGAAGTGGTGGGGACGGAAACGCATTTCTGCATCCTCACCGTAGAGGCTCTTCATCAGAGTGATGAGAGCACTTTTCAGGTTGCCCATCGTAATGTGCTCATCGATAACGAGACCCTCGATCTGGTGGAACATAGGGGAATGGGTAGCATCAGCCTCGTCCTTACGGTATACGCGGCCGGGTGCGAGAATACAGATGGGAGGCTTTGCGTTCTCCATTGCCCGGATCTGCATAGGACTGGTCTGTGTCCGCAGCAGGAGGCTGTCATCGTCGTTAAAATAGAATGTATCGGAACGGTCTCTTGCGGGGTGACCCTCCTCAGTGTTGAGGCGGGTGAAGTTATACTCAGCCAGCTCTACTTCAGGACCGTCAATGATCTGGTAGCCAAGGCTTACGAAGAGATCCTTGATCTCCTGCAGCACCTGATTCATTGGGTGCTCTTTGCCCATAGTTACGGTGGTGCCGGGGATGGTCACATCAAGGCTTTCGTCTTGCAGTTTGGCTTCAAGTACAGCTGCGTTGACAGCAGTCTTTCTTGTCTCCAGCGTCTCCTCGATTTCTGCACGGACAGCGTTAGCGATCTGACCCATAACAGGGCGCTCCTCGGGGGACAGCTTTCCCATCAGCTTCAGAACGGCAGTCAGTTCGCCTTTCTTACCAAGGAATTTTACCCGCAGATCCTCCAGTGCGGCAGGGGTATCTGCCTCGTTTAGCGCAGCGATGGCCTGCTGCCGGATCTGCTCTAATTGTTGCTTCATAACAGTTTCTCCTTCCAAAAAATAAAAACACCCTCATCCCAAATCGGGACGAAGGTCAACCTCCGCGGTACCACCCGCAATTCGCCTTAAGGCGCATCTCATCGGCGCAAACACGCCTGCGATCTTTAACGGAATCACCCGGCACACCCTACTTTTCTTTCAGGCTGCAGCTCGTGGGGGAAGGCCCTTTGCGCTGCGTAAGCGGATCACACCATCCCGCTTTCTCTGAAAAACGCACATCTCGCATCGGACAGCCCAGTCAATGCCTTTACATATATTTAATAAGATAACATACAATTTATAAAAAGGCAAGTCTTTTCTATGGAAAAACCTTCGAAAAACCTTCGAAAATGTACCTATAAACGGCATATAGCAAGGAGAAATGGAATAGATATTATAAAAATCATCAGTATAAACGAGGAGGACATGTTATGAAACGGCTATTAGGACTTATTCTTTGCGTGATGCTGTTTGGCGGATGCGGAAATACTGAGGGAGATCTAAATATGGCACTGCAATTTCGCCAGAGGTTACTTTCGGGAGCAGGCTGTAAATTCTCAGGCGAAATTACGGCGGATTATGGGGATATTATTTATCAGTTTTCAATGGACTGCCAGGGGGATCAGCAGGGAAATCTTAGTTTTTCAGTCACCGCGCCGGAAAGTATATCCGGCATTACCGGAGCGATTACGGATGCAGGCGGACATCTGACCTTTGAAGGTACTGCGCTGGCTTTTGCACCCATCGCAGATGGGCAGGTCACACCGGTTACGGCGCCTTGGCTGTTTCTAAAAACCCTTAGGGGCGGCTACATTGCTTCCTGCGCAAAGGTGGATGGCGGTACCTACTTGCAGATCGATGATAGCTATAAGGACCGTGCGCTGCATTTGGATATTTGGTTCAATGAAAGCGGGACGCCTGTCCGGGGAGAGATCCTTTGGGAGGGAAGACGTGTTTTGTCCATAAATGTGAAAGACTTTACTATTTTGTAGCCATCTGTCAGTTCTTGCATAGGATAAATCACAGAGCTATCGTATAATTTTCTTTTGTGCGTGGGACAATAGTATCAGTTGTGTTACATATGGACATAACCGGTAGCGCTGGCAATGCTATCTCCGGAGTGTGAAGAGGATGGACAGTACGGTCAGACGTGGTGATATATTCTATGCAGATCTCAGTCCCGTTGTGGGAAGTGAACAGGGTGGTACACGACCGGTATTGATCGTGCAGAACGATACAGGCAACCGATATTCACCTACCGTAATTGCGGCGGCAATTACAAGCCAAACAGGAAAGGCAAGGCTTCCAACCCATATCAATATTGCCGGCGGCAGTGTCGGGTTGAGCAAGGATTCAGTGATTCTTTTGGAGCAGATCCGAACCATTGATAAGCGCCGGCTGCGGGAGCATATGGGAAAACTGGACGATCAACATATGCATATGGTGGATGAAGCCATTGCGGTCAGCTTCGGTTTGCAGGAAAACCGCAATATACTGTAAAACATTCCCCCTTACCGCATACAATCAGGTAAGGGGGAATTGCTATGCAAAAGGAATATCCAATTACTGCGGAGGGGCAAAGCATAGGGACAGCTTACATCACTGCGCAGGGACTTTACTATGAGGTGCGGTGTATATGCAAAATGCAAAGCGGAGTACTGCACATCGAGGCAGATTGCGGTAACCGAAGAGAAAACATCGGTATATGCGTTCCAAAGGACGGAAAAATGGTTATTAACACCAAAATTGCGCAGAAAAAACTAAATGGGTTAATTGGTTTTACCGTCCGTTCACGGACGAGAGATGCTTGGGTTCCGCTGAACACCGAGAAACCGATATCATTTCTGTATCGTATTACAGACGCAAGGTTTGCTGTTCGCTCCGGAACGCCGGGACTTCTCGTACCGATTACTCCGGCGAATCCTCCGTGTCAAAAACAGGAAAATAAAGGGTAAACACAGAGCCGTAGCCGACAGCGCTTTCTACAGTGATCTTTCCCTGATGCTTTTGGATCAAATCACGGACAATGCTGAGGCCGAGACCGCTGCCGCCTGTGGAGCGGGAGCGTGCTTTATCCACTCGGTAGAAACGATCAAAAATATGGGGAAGGGATTCCTCGGGGATGCCCGTGCCCTCGTCCTTGATCGTCAGGACAGCAGTGTTTCGGATCCGGCGCAGCCTGATGAACAAGTTACCGTTATCCTTGTTATACTTAATGCCGTTTTCAACAAGGTTAAAGAGAATTTGATACAGGTCATCCTCGCTGCTCAGTATTGGGCACGGATCGGTGACATCTATATCGATGCTGACATTCTTAATTTCAGCCAAGGGTGTCAGCATACGCACAACACGTTGGGCGGTGTCTTCAATTTGGATAACCTCGGATGGCTCCGCAAGCATTGCATCTGCCTTGGATAGGGACAGAAGTTTCAGGGACATTCTGTTGAGCCGGTCTGCTTCGTTACCGATATCCTCAACGAACTCCCGAACGGTTTCAGCATCCATATCATTTTGCAGTATGGAGTCCGATAACAGCTTAATGGAGGCAAGAGGGGTTTTCAGCTCGTGGGAGGCATTGGATACGAACTGTCGTCTTGTGGCATCCATTTGCTCCAATCGGCTGCGAAGCTCATTAAACTCCTCACCGAGGATAGAGAGCTCATCGTGTCCTTCAATCTTTACCGGCTTGGAATAGTCACCTTCGCGGATGATATGCATCGATGCGATCAGATTGTCAATTTTTGCAGAAAAGGCTCTGGAGATCAGCAGGGAGAACAGAATGATGGCGATCTCCAAGCATATGGTGATGGTCAGGATATTATTTTGCAGAGAGGCGATCAGGGCGCCCTGGCTTCCATCGTATTCTGTCATATAAACGCACCCAAGGAGCGTTCCGTAGGACATAATGGGCGTTGCTGCCTGAGAGCGCATAATGCCGTTATCGAAGTTGGAGGTAAATACATCATTTCCCTCCAGTGCTTTAACGATTTCCTCTATGGCAATATTTGTTCCAATTGTATTGCCTTCTACCAAGGAGTCATAAATGGCAAATCCTTCCGCATCGGTTATAATCAGCCGTTCCACGCGAAGGGAGCCCATATTCTGCACTGCTTTTGCAACAGTGTTGCGGTTGATGATGTCCAACGCCTTAATTTCGGAGGCAGCAAAGTGGCAGCGCTCTACCATTGTAGCTTCTTTGTTCTTATAAAATAGCTCCTGGGTGGAACGGGAAGTGTAGATATTCAAAAAGAGCAGTACAAGCGAGGATATTGTTACGTATATCAATGCGACACGAAAGTGGGTGCTGATATACGGTTTTTTATTTCTATTTACGGAAGAAATAGCCAACGCCCCATTTCGTCATAATGTACTTCGGATCAGCCGGATCATCCTCCAGCTTTTCCCGCAATCTTCGGATGTGAACGTCCACTGTACGGATGTCGCTTTTGTATTCATAGGTCCAGATGCTGTCCAGCAGGTTTTCCCGGGAATAGACCTTATTGGGATTTTTCATCAAAAATTCGATCACATCGTATTCTCGGGCAGTTAGATCTACGATTTCGCCGGACTTATAAGCATTCCGGGCGTTTAGATCGAGGGTGATACTGCCAGCACTGAGGGTGTTGTTTTGCTCTTCTTTGACAGAACTGCGGCGCAGCAGTGCGCGGATACGAGCCTTTAATTCAAGAATATTAAAGGGCTTGGTAATATAATCGTCTGCACCGTTATCAAAGCCCATCAGTTTATCCATATCATCCACCTTTGCCGTCAGCAGGATGATTGGTACATTAGAAAATTCACGGATGCGGGAACAGGCGGTGAGGCCGTCCATATTCGGCATCATAATATCGAGGATGATAAGGTCGGGCTTTTCCTGCTGGGCAAGCGCGACAGCCTCCAGACCGTCGCTGCCGGTAACGGTCTCATAGCCCTCATTTTGCAAATTAAAACGAATCCCTTTTACCAACAGTTCTTCGTCGTCAACGATCAGTATTTTCATAATTTAGCCTCCAACCTGAATGTATTTGCGGATCTCTTCATATGTCTTGTCTCCAATACCGGAGACTTTCTTTATGTCCTCAATTTTGCTGAAAGGACCGTATTTTTCTCGATACTTAACAATTTTCTCCGCAGTAACGCTACCGATGCCGGGGATCAGAGTCAACGTATCGGTGTCTGCGGTGTTGATATTCACTTTGCCATTTCCATCTCCTTGTTCGATAGGCGCGCTTGTGCCCAGCTCCACCGGCTCATAAAGAAAACCCCGGTAGATAAAAAGTCCGGTTAGTAAGAGCAGACAGATAAGCGGGACGGAAAGATAGATATATAGTTCGGATTTTTTCATATCCCGCACTTCCTCCATTGACTAACATTTCCTTTGCTGATATAATCATTATACACGAAATTTCCCCGAGGACAAGTCCGCGGTTTGATACTGGAGCGAAAATATGAAAAAATTTAGCATAATTTTCCTTATTTTATGCGTTTTAATGGGCACTTTCTGTTTTCCTGTATTTGCAGAGGGCGATCTTGCCGGCAATTGCAGCGGTATCGATGCCCAAAGTGCGGTAGTCGATGGTACGCCAATTACAAATGCAGCTTCCGCCGTTGTTTATGAATTTAACAGCGATACGATGCTGCTGGCACAGAATATTGACGAAAAGATCTATCCGGCAAGCTTTGTGAAAATTATGACGGCGATCCTCGCTTTGGAAAATGGCAACTTGGCGGATCAGGTCACAGTCACCGGCACCGCCCTCGGTACGGTTGCCTCTAATTCCTCCAGTGCTAAGTTGGTCTCAGGAGAGAAGTTGACTCTGAAGGATCTTCTTTACTGTATGCTCACCGGCTCGGCAAACGATGCGGCTGCGGTGATTGCCGAGCACATCGGCGGTACGGTCAAGGATTTTGTGGCGCTAATGAATGTTAAAGCTGCGGAATTAGGCTGTACCAATACCCATTTTGTAGACCCCCACGGTCTGCAGAGCCGCGATCAGTACACCACCGCCCGGGATATGGTGCGGATTTTCAAAGCTGCACGGGAAACCCAGGGCTTTGCAGAGATCTTCGGCGGGCTGACCTATACCGTTCCTGCAACGGACTACAGCGCGGAACGTGTGATGAAAAGCAGTAATTACCTTATCGATCCCCGACAGGAATTCTACTACGACAGACGGGTCAGCGGTGGCCGAACAGGTGTGGCCGCGGACAGAACACGGCACGTTGCGGTAACGGCCGAAAGCGGCAATATGGAGGTCGTTGCCATTGTTTTTGGCAGTGCATCCAAGTATGCGGCCGATAATTATACCTATGAGGTTTACGGTGGCTTTCAGGAGATCAGTCAAATGCTTGATTTGACCGTTTCCAAGTATGCCATTGGTCAGGTACTCTATGAGGGCCAGATCGTTGCCCAAAGACCGGTCATTAACGGCGATAATGATCTCGTTCTTGTTCCAGACGGCACACAGACCGTTGTTGTACCCAAGAATGTGGATATAACCCAGTTGGTTTACCGGTTCAGCGATGAAGGAAAGACTTATACAGCACCTATTGAATCCGGTTCAAGGCAGGGAATGATGGAGGTTTGGTATGGTGGCAAGTGCCTTGCCAAGGTAGAGCTTTTGGCGGCAAACCGGGTTGCGATTTCAATACCTAAGGAGATAAACCGCAGTAAAGTGGATACGACTGTCGTTACGGTCATTTTGGTAATATTTACGATTTTGGCCGGCGCAATTGGTATTTTCGGTATGGTGATCCACCGCAGAAACGTTCGCTACCGCCGGCGGGCTGCCGCACGGCAGAGACGCAGAGAGGAGAGAGCTCGTAGTGAATGAGTGGGAAAGCTTAGAAAAGCTATGTGAGGAATGTGCCCGTTGCGGTCTTTGTAAGACGAGAAACAATGTGGTCTTCGGTGTGGGTGTCCGGGACGCGGATATTATGTTCATCGGCGAGGGGCCGGGGGAGCAGGAGGATCTGCAAGGCGAGCCCTTTGTGGGTGCTGCCGGTAAATTCTTAGATGATATGCTCTCTATTATCGGCATTAACCGGAAAAACTGCTATATCGCCAATATCGTAAAATGCAGACCACCCGGAAACCGTGACCCGCAGGATGAGGAACAGGATGCTTGTATCGGCTACTTGAGAAAACAGGTTGAGCTGGTCAAGCCGCAAATTATCGTCTGTCTTGGAAGAGTCGCCGCACGGCGGATCATTTACCCCGATTACCGCATCACCCGGGATCACGGCACATGGATCTGCCGCAACGGTACGTGGATGACTGCCATTTATCATCCCTCCGCGCTGCTGCGGGATGTTTCCAAGCGTCCGGAGACTTTTATGGATTTACTCTCCATCGAAGAAAAGCTCCATGAGGTACACGCAAATATGCATGAAAGGACGCCTTAATCGGCGTCCTTTTTGTTGTAGGTCAGTATATCCTTTGCAATATAAATGGGGCGGTCTTTGGACTGCTCAAAGGTTCTGCCCACATATTCACCGATGATACCGATGCAAAGAAGCTGCACACCGCCCAGCAGTAAGATCAGCACGATAATGGTGGCGTAGCCGGGAATTGCGATGCCAAAGAAAAGCTTTTGAATGACCACGAACAGCAAATATAGAAACGCAGTGATCGCAGTCAGGGTGCCTAAAGCGGTGGCAATCCGCAAAGGCTTGGTAGAATAGCCGATGATGCCCTCAATGGCATAATTCAGCAGCTTCTTGAAGCTCCATTTGGTGGTGCCAGCTCTGCGCGCTTCTGCCACATAGGGAATAAAATGGGTATTATAGCCCACCCAAGCGAAGATACCCTTGGAGAAACGGTGGTATTCTGCGACAGTCAGGAGACTATCAGCTACGCTACGTCGGAAGGTGCGGAAGTCACTGGCATCTGCACGCAGTGCTACATCGGAAAGACGGTTAATGACGGTGTAAAAGGACTTCTTAAAGAAGGAGAGAACTTTGCCCTCACCGCGGCGATCCTGATAGGCGGCAACAATGTCAATTTCCGGATCATTTTCCAAGGTTTTCACCATATCTCGGACAATCTCTGGGCGCTGTTGCAAATCCGCATCGATAAAGGAGATATAATCGCCGTCAGCGTTTTGGAGACCTGCGTAAATGGCAGACTCCTTGCCGAAATTCCGGGAGAGACGAATGACTTTTACCGGGCATTTTTGGGCTGCGTGGAGCTTCTTCAAATTGTGGTAGGTGGCATCCTTGCTGCCGTCGTCCACAAAGATGATTTCGTAATCATAGCCGCAGCCAGAAAAGGCACCAATCACCGCCTCTTGAAATGCACTTACATTTTCTGCTTCATTATAGCAGGGGACAACCAGAGAGAGTTTCATAGTTTTCACTCACTTCAATAAATATTTTTCTTATTATATGCTATTTTAGTGGCATCGTCAAGCATAGTAATTGCGGAATTTACAGTTGACATATCTATAGATTTATGTTAAATTATCCCCATATTATAAGGCTTTGACAGGGAGTTTCCGAGAGTGTAGCATTTTTAGAGAGTATGCGGTTGGTGAAAGCATACAGTGCGCTATCCGGATTGTCGCCCTTGAGCTGATTTCCTGAAACTGTAGTAGGGAAGTCCGGGTTTGCCCGTTATAGCAAATGAGTGCCCTTCGGGGAATTCAGGTGGTACCGCGGAAATCTTTTCGCCCTGAGATTTTTCTCAGGGCGTTTTTATTTTGTAAGGAGTGAATAGATATGGCAAGAGAACTGCCAAAGGTTTACGAACCTCAGCAAGTTGAAGCGCAAATTTATAAGATGTGGGAGGATGGCGGCTTTTTCCGTCCCGGCACGGACAGAAGCAAGAAGCCTTTTACCATCGTAATGCCCCCTCCAAACGTTACCGGTCAGCTCCATATGGGTCACGCAATGGACGCAACGCTGCAGGATACCCTGATTCGCTTCAAGCGTATGCAGGGCTACAATGCCCTGTGGCTGCCCGGTGTGGATCACGCCGGCATTGCAACCCAGATTAAGGTTGAGGAAGAACTGCGTGTCAAGGAAGGTCTGACCCGTTATGACTTAGGTCGCGAGAAGTTCCTGGAGCGGGTTTGGGACTGGAAGCACAAATACGGCAACCGGATTGTGCAGCAGCAGAAGAAGCTTGGCGCCAGCTGCGATTGGGACCGT
>JAZSDE010000083.1:0-9031 GCA_045531015.1 Faecousia sp. | reverse complement strand
AAAATGAATGACTTGATCAGAAAGCACCCTATGGATGGCGTTCGCTATACAAAGCCCGTCCGGGCAAAGGATGATATCAAATTCCTGACGCGGGACGAGCAACGGATCTTCCTTGAGCAAGCGAAACGTTCTCATAACTATAACCAGTATGCGCTGATTCTTGAGACCGGTTTGCGAACAGGCGAATTGATCGGTCTGACCTGGGATGCGATTGATTTTGAGAAACGCACCCTGACCGTAAACAAGACATTGGAGTTTCGGTACAACAGTCAAACCTGGCGTGCAGGACCGCCTAAGACACCTCAGAGCTATCGAACAATTCCGTTAACGGACAGGGCCTACGAAATCCTCAAAAGCGTCTGGGAGAGCCGTGAGGGACGTAAGGAGTCCCCTATTCTATCGGAAGTCTTGGAATATATGGATCGTCGCACAGGACATACATCCAAACTTGTGATGCGTGATCTTGTCTTTATCAACTATCGCACCGGAGCACCGGCGAAAAACAGCTCTTATGATGCCCATCTGTACAAGCTCTGCGACGAAGCAGGGATCGAACGTTTTTGTATGCACGCGCTGCGTCACACCTATGCGACCCGTGCCATTGAAAGCGGCATGCAGCCCAAGGTGCTGCAAAAATTGCTGGGTCATGCCAGCATCCAAACCACCATGGATCGTTATGTTCACGTGACAGACGAGGCCATGGATCAAGCTGTGAAGCAATTTGAGAAAAATGGGGCATCGGCATAAAAGTCTATGCTATTCCATAGCAAAATGGCGTAAAAATGGCGTAAACCCAAAAGTGCCGAAAGCCGAAAACCATTGCAAATAAAGGACTTTTAAGGAGATAGAAGAAGAAATGAAACTAGGTATCGTAGGACTGCCCAATGTGGGTAAGTCTACCCTCTTTAACGCCATCACCAATGCCGGTGTCCCGGCAGACAACTATGCGTTCTGCACCATCGACCCCAATGTAGGTGTGGTCTCTGTTCCCGACGAGCGGCTGAACTGGCTGGCAGAGCTCCATAACCCCAAGAAGTTGACTCCGGCTGTCATCGAATTTGTAGACATCGCCGGACTTGTTAAGGGTGCATCCAAGGGCGAAGGTCTTGGCAACAAGTTTCTCTCCAACATCCGCACCACAGATGCCATCGTGCATGTTGTCCGCTGCTTTGACGACAGCAACGTCACCCACGTAGAGGGCACTACCGATCCCCTGCGCGACATTGACATTATCAACCTCGAACTGGTAATGGCGGATATCGAAATGGTTGAGCGTCGCATCGACAAGGCGCAGAAGGCTATGAAGGGCGGCGACAAGCGCTTCGCCCGCGAAGTTGAACTCTTTACTGAGCTGCTCAACCACCTCAACCAAGGTAAGCTGGCACGAACCCTCGATTGCACCGAGGACGATATGGCGATCATCGCCACCTCCGATCTTTTGACCCTGAAAAAGACCATTTACGTTGCCAATTTGGCAGAAGCCGAGATCAACGAGCCGGAGGATAACCGTCACTATATGGCTGTCAAAGCCCTTGCCGATGAGGAAGGCAGCCAGATCATCCCCATCTGCGCGAAATTGGAAGCAGATATTGCTGAGCTGGACGACCCCGAGGAAAAAGCAATGTTTATGGAAGAGCTGGGTGTCAATGAGTCCGGCCTTGACAAGCTGATTCGCAGCAGCTATGCGCTCCTCGGTCTTATCTCCTTCCTGACAGCCGGCAGTGACGAATGCCGCGCCTGGACCATCAAGAAGGGCACGAAAGCCCCTCAGGCCGCCGGTAAGATCCATACCGACTTTGAGCGCGGCTTCATCCGTGCCGAGGTGATCGCATTTAACGATATGAAGGAATGCGGTACTATGGCCGCCGCCAAGGCAAAGGGTTTGGTCCGCAGTGAGGGCAAAGAATATGTGATGAAGGATGGCGACATCGTCAATTTCCTATTCAATGTATAAAAGATACCGCAGAGGAATGCCTCTGCGGTATCTTTTATTTCGAATTAGTCCAAAATCTTCTTAACAAAATCCAGCTCAACATCCTTACCCTTCCAAGCCCTGAATGTCAAAACGAGCATCAGGACATCACGGACAAAATAAACAGTGTAATTCAGCAAATTAGCGATGGCTCCTATAATATCCACATCAAACCTGCCCTTAGCCAGAGTAACAAGGTGGTCAATAATACCAAATGCATCAAGAATCAGACTGAAGAGTTTCCCGAACAAAAGGAAGCCAACATAGATAATGGCAGCAGTCAGTGCCTTACGCTTCAGGCCTGCGTCAGTCTCGCACAGCAGAATGTAGCCCAAGAACAAGAAGCCGACTGTGGTGCCGCAAAGTGTAAACAGCAGGAACGCTGTAGCTGCAGCAACAGGAACGGACAGGCCAATTTTTGTTTTTTCCATAATTGCAACCCCTTCGTATAACTTATTGATATAGGAATTATATCAATAGATTTTTATATTTGCAAGCACATTGTTTATGCTTTCAATATTGTCTTAATGATACTGCCGATTTTGGGGGTGTTTCCGTACATCAGCACACCAAGACGGTAGATCTTCGCCGCGAGGAAGCCGATGCCCACAGTCGATCCCAGCAAAATGCCAATGGAAAGCGCGATCTCATACCAGGGCACTGTGCTCATGGCAACACGGGTGAACATCGCCATAGGAGAAGTGAACGGAATATAAGAGCAAATCCGCATCAGCGCATTGTCCACTTCGCCGCTGGACATAGAGAACATAACCACCATGAAGCCAAAGAGGAAAAGGTAAGTCACCGGCTGGACAGCCGTATTGATGTCCTCTAACTTGGAAACAGTGGAAGCAATTGCGCCATACAAAAACGCATAGATCAGGAAACCCAGCAGGAAAAATACCAGCATATAGCCAAACAACTCCGGCGGAATGTTGAAAATCGAGTCAATGATCTCATTTCCGCCCCAATAGGCCTTATTCATATTGAAAAACAGAAGTGCTGAGCCAAAAATAGCGATCAGCTGGGTAAGACCGGCGATACAGGATGCCAGCACCTTGCCAAACATCATGCTAATGGGCTTTGCGCTTGTGATCAGCACCTCCATCGCGCGGGAGCTCTTTTCCGTTGCCACATTCATAGCCACCATCTGACCGTAGAGCAGGATGACCATATACAGCGCAAAGATCATAATATAGGTATAGAAGAAATTCTGCATCTGATTTTTGCCGAGCATCTCCACCTGACTGGTGATTTGGATATTCATCACCTCTCCTGCCTGCTCCGGTGTCATACCGCCGCCGATCATGGCATTCATCTGGTAAATTCTCTGCAGCACCTCATTTGCGATAGCTTCGTTTGCATCGTACATAGAGAGGTTATTCACATAGTAGGTGTAGGACGTAGGACCGGTCATCACAAATGCACCGTCTGCGTTGCCGGTAGTGATCTGCTCTTTGATATAAGCAACATCTTCGTCGGTTACCTTTACATTATAGTCGGTAAATGCCGCAGCGAAAACTTGCTGCACCATCTCTGCCTGTGTGGAATCCTCTGCCTTCACAAGCAAGGTCGGCAGATCGCCGGGCACTTCCCCACCATCGTCGGTCTCGATAAGGGAAACGATTCTTGGAAGGAACATAACCACCGCGATGATCACTACCAAAAAGATAGTTACACCTACGAAGGCTTTGTTCTTTATATAGTTTTTCAGCTCAAAATTCAGGATCTTTCCAAACTGTTTCATTTTTCGCCCTCCACTGCGGTATCGCCCGCATACTCCACGAAAATATCGTTGAGGGACGGCTCAAAGACCTTGACCTCATCAATATCATAGTTTTGAACCAACCGGGACATAACGGCTTTCTTTTCCTCCGGGACACTCAGCCGGATCAACAGGTCGCCGTTTTCCATTACCATGCAGGACTCGCCAAAATCAGAGATGATGGCATTGGGCTCTACTGTACGCACGACCAAGCGGTCACGGGGATAGTCCCGTTTAATATCTCGTAGATCACCGCTCAGCGCAACGACGCCTTTATTCAGAATGGCAATGCTGTCGCAAAATTCCTCGATATAGCTCATCTGATGACTGGAAAACAGAACGATCTTCCCTTTCGTAATCTGCTCCTTAACAACATCCTTTAATAGCATCGCATTGACCGGATCAAGGCCGGAGAATGGCTCGTCAAGAATTACAATATCCGGATCGTGGGCAAGGGCTGTAATAAGCTGGATCTTCTGCTGATTACCTTTAGAGAGGGTGTCAAGCCTCTTGTTGCGGTATTCCATCATACCCAGTCTCTCCAGCCAGTAATCGATGGACCTTATGGCATCCTTGCGACGCATCCCTTTCAGCTCAGCGAAATAGGCAAGCTGGTCGATGATCGTCTTTTTCGGGTACAGGCCTCTTTCCTCAGGCAGATAGCCAAAGCCAATTTTTCGGTAATCAATGGGCTTTCCGTCGATCAGCACTTCGCCGCTGTTTGCAGGAAAAACATCCATAAGGATGCGGATAGAGGTGGTTTTGCCGGCACCGTTTCTGCCAAGCAAGCCAAAGGCTTTACCGCCCTCGGCCTTAAAAGACACACCGGTAAGAACCTTCTTCTCTCCGAAGGATTTTTCAATATTTTTAAGCTCTAAAATCACTGTGCTACAACCTCCTTAAACAGCACGCGGATCGCGCCGATGCCGCCGTTGATTTTGACTTTGTTTGTTCCGTTACCGCTGCTGCCGTAATCGGTTACATTTTTACCGTCAATAGACACACTGCCGATTCCTTTTTCGATCTCTAACCTGTAGTCTTCCTTGCTGCCAATCAGGGTAATGTTCGACTCACCGATTCCCAAATCCATTTGGCAATTGCCGGTCAGTGCAGAGGTCAGGTTTAGCTGACCAACGCCCATACCCAGTTCAAGATCTCCGAGTGTGCCGCTGGAAATGGTAATCCGGCCTGCACCTCCATCGATCTCTGCCGATCTTGTGGCAGTTAAAGAGGTAATATTAACCTCCCCTGCCCCCAATTCAAAATCGATGGTTTCCGCAGACAAATTCTCAACGGTAAGCCTGCCGGCGCCGGTGGTCAATTCTACATTGTCAAATTCCGTTTCAGTCGGGATATACAGTGTCAGTACCGCGCTGTCGTATGTCCCGGAGAGTTTCCGCGTTTCTTTAACAAAAAGGGTGTTTCCCCTCTCTTCTACTTTCAGATACTTTAGATTGCTCTCTACGGAAAATGCTTCTCCCTCCTTTATCCGAAGGTCAGCGGCGTTGATCTCAATTTCTAAGCTGCGGATATCTGCACTTACGCTGTAGAATTCCAGATTCTCTAAGACAACCTCGTCATCAAACAACCCGCCAAACAGGCCTGCCGCGCCCAGTAGGCCACCGATGATGGCAACACTTAGGAATATGGCAAAGGCAATGGCCAAATACTTAACGACCTTTTGAAACGTTGTCATTTGATATCAACGCCTCCAAATATACAGGTGCCGCTAATGTAAATGGTAGGCGCGTCCACATACACAGCGGTCTTATTGGAAACGCCGCCGAAGATGCTGTTAGAGCGCACCTTTACATTGACGCCGCTGGGCACCAAAATGTCCACACCGCCAAAAATGGCAGACACCTGAATGGCACAATCATTTTCAATGATAGCATTTCTAAGGTCACACTCGATGCCGCCAAAGACAGCAGTAAGCTCTGCGCCTTCAAACACTTCCCCGTCATACCGCAGGTCACTGCCGGAGAAAACGGTACAAGCGACCTTCGGCGCTTTGCCCGCCGCTTTCATCTTTACAAGGATCTCATTTGCCTTGTTGCCAAATAGTCCGGTGAGTACCATTTTAAGGCCAATGATCACAATCACCGCCGGCACAAGGAGCTTCCAAAGCATAGAAAAGCTGAGAATATCCCAGCAACACAGCAGCAGAAAAACACCGATGGCGATGCCGACCAGATTCCCGGTCTTTTCCCGCTCGGTAAAGAGCCCGATGGCACAGGGAACGATAATAAACAGTGTCCACCAACCGTCAAAAAACACGTCAATATCGGTGATATTCAGCGCATTAAGCGCAAAAATCACGCCAGCTGCCACCAATAAAATACCCCATAAAATACTACTTGTTTTTTTCATAATCGTAACACCTTTCTTTGTTAATTAAATACGCAATCTACGCTTGTAACCATCGCGCAATGGCAGGCAGCACACGGCAATTTCGAGCGAAGACGCTGTATATCTCCCGCATAGCAAGGGGT
This sequence comes from Faecousia sp., assembly GCA_045531015.1. Lineage (GTDB taxonomy): Bacteria > Bacillota > Clostridia > Oscillospirales > Oscillospiraceae > Faecousia. Next base: position 2,802 of record JAZSDE010000083.1, on the reverse strand, counting down.
GAATCGCCCCGCCCGATCTCGATGGTTAGAGACGGGATCTCCAGCGAATCTATTACCCAATCTTTGTATCCAGCTGCCGAGCCACCGTTATCCCCTACCAGCGGATAGCCGGAAACCTGCCGGACTGACTTACCAAGGGATTTTGATGCGTCATTAACCTCTTTTTTATTGCCATAGCAATAGTAGATAAGATCACCGGAGGAATGGTAACTGATGGTCGCATCAAAATTATAGGAAAGGGTATAGTCCCGCAGTGCAGCAGTTTCTGCGGCGCAGAAAGGCGCTTCGCCTTTAAATTTCTGGGCAGATGGGCCGCTTCTGTCATCGATCTCCTCCCAACCGGCGGGGAAATTACGGTTGAGGTCTATACCCAGTCCATTGGCTTTCCAGTCTTTTATATAGGCAGCCTTACTGCCAGATACCAAACCGTTCCTTTTATCGCTGAGATAGATGTCATTCTGTGCATCGGTCAGCTTACCGGTCTGGGAGATGGTCACACCGTCCGGGTTCATCATCAGGATGATATGGTAACACACATCTCCGTAGCTCAAAATGTCCCGCTCCAGCCAGTAATCCGTCATGGCCATCAGTAGCCAAGCCGTCATATGTTCTCTGCCGTGGATGGCGCCTTGGAGTAAGACATTATACTTTGCATCGGACTTACCAATACGAATGACCGGGAGGTTTCTGCCAAGTTCCGAAACACCGATGGAAGATACCTCCATCATATTAGGATATTTCTGCTCGAAAAGCTTAACGTCCTCCAGCATTTGGTCATATGTATACAAATTTGTAGGCAAAACGGTACTAAGTGTCTTTTTAAAGTAGTCCGGGTCGGCAGGCATAATATAGTTCGTCGCCACATAGCCGGTCATCCCGTTATAGCTGACGCGCGCGGAGGTATAATCCCAGCTAAGCAGCTGCATCGTCTCCCCTTTTGGAATTCGGGCAAACACCTTACCGGAAGCATCCCACATACCGATAAACTCATTGCAGTTGGGTGTCCAATATCGCGGGATAGCAGGATCAAAGCTCTCCTCGATGGGATAATCCGTTTTATCTTCGAAGTGCCACCATTCGCCGAAATAGGGCTTGAAGCCGTACTTTTCCATTAACTGCTCCAAGAGCCGGGCATTTTCCGCCGCCTGTGTGCTGCAGTCGCTGTAATTCCGGTCTGCAAGAGCGGTGAAATTGTCAAACTCTGTGGGCATCGTCAGTTCCTTGCCGGTTTTCAGATCATAAAGGGAAATATCTACCGTATTGCCCCGGCAATGGGTACGTCTACCAGTCGTAGGGCTGGATACATAATTTGGATCTGGAAATACGTCCCATAGCTTTTGTTGGGCAGTAACTGGACGAAACGCATCCCAGATAATGAGACCTATCCCCTGCTTCTCCAGTTCTGCGCTTACTGTCTGCAATTTCTTCACCGTACCATAGCGCAGATAAGCGTCCGTAAAATCATATATCCTTGTTTTTGTAAAGTTATTTACTGTGGCATAGGGCAGTACCACCTTGGCACTCGAGATGTAATCTGTAATGAGCACAAAGTCCTTGTCATCCGAGCCTGTGGGCTTTTCAGGGGGTTCTGTGGGTTTGGGCTCTGTGGGTGGTTCAGTTGCCGGAGGCTCTGTCTGCGGAGGTTCGGTAACAGGCGGTTCCGTTGCGGGTGGCTCTGTATTCGGTGGCTCCGTTTCCGGCGGCTCCGTTCCATCAGGATTCATCGGGTCGCTCGGTAGTTGTATAGACGGCTCTGTCGGAATATTGTCCGAATAGACCAGCAATATAGAAATTGCCAGAAATATCGCAAGCATTGCCACCATCAACAGGGCAGGAATTTTCTTTTTCATATATGTACTCCATTGGAAAAGGTCAAAACGATCAAAATAATTATACAACACTTTCATCCCAAATTCAATATAATGCCAATATATAACTGCCCTACATAAATTATATCTGTATTACAGATAAAAGCCAATATCTTTATAACAGATATTGCATAATGAACAAGGGTGATAATTATGCAATTTAAGAATCTGCGTGGAATACGCGTAGATCGGGATATTAAGCAAAAAGATATTGCAAAATATCTCAACATATCGCAAAACACATATTCTCAGTATGAAACCGGCGTCATTTCCCTAACTGCAGAGGTGCTGATCAAATTGTCCGATTTCTACGACGTCAGCATAGACTACCTCCTTGACAGAACCAATAATCCGGAAATACAGAAAAAGAGAGCAGGTAAATAGCTTTTTATTGTAGAACGAAGTATCGGCTTTGCCGATGTGAAGTTATAGCCATAGTGAAGTATTGCGCTATCGCTTAAAGTGAAGTTAAGTGAGCTACACACCTCCGCACAAACTTCACTGCCCACAGGGCAACTTCACTTGCGAAGCAAACTTCACGCGCCGAAAGGCGTACTTAGTTAAAAAACCGACTTGCCGAAACAAGTCGATTTTTCTGGTGGAGGCGGGGGGAGTCGAACCCCCGTCCGAAAATAGCTTGACAAGAACTTCTCCGAGCGCAGTTCGTTATTTACATTCCCTCAGCCGTGCGGGAACGAACACCCTCACGGCCTTAGTAGCTTCATAAATGCATGGTACGGGCAAAGCTTACCGCACGCACGTTCTCCACTCAAATCACACCCGAGCCCGGCTCGTGGACCTTCCGGGGCGGATGGCCGCTAATTAAGCAGCGTAAGCGTACTGATTGTTGTCAGTTAATTTTGAAAAGTTACCCGTTTTATCGTGGTCAGGTGCCACGGCTCGCTATTCCGGCCTCACTACCCCCGTCGAAACC
>JAZSDE010000041.1:0-2041 GCA_045531015.1 Faecousia sp. | reverse complement strand
TCCGACTTGGCAACGGCAGGACCTACGCGCTTATCAAAAGCGGCGGGGATGATGTAGTCCTCGTTAAGCTCCTCGTCGGAGATGAGATTAGCAATTGCCATAGCGGCAGCCATCTTCATCTCCTCGTTGATGTCGGAGGCGCGGACATCAAAGGTGCCGCGGAAAATACCGGGGAAGGCCAAAACGTTATTGACCTGGTTGGGGTAGTCGGAGCGGCCAGTGGAGATCACGCGGGCACCGCCTGCTTTTGCATCTTCGGGGTAAATTTCAGGGGTGGGGTTTGCGCAGGCAAAGACGATGGCATCCTTATTCATCGTCTTGACCATTTCGGTGGTCAGTGTGCCGGGGGCGGAAACACCGATGAATACGTCTGCGCCTACGATCACGTCAGCCAAGGAGCCCTGTACCTTATCCAAATTGGTGACCTGGGCCATTTCTTCCTTGATCCAGTTCATATTCTCACGGCCGGCATAGATGGCACCGGTGCGGTCAGTCATAATAACGTTTTTAAAGCCGGCAGACAGCAGCAGCTTTACGATAGAAATGGCAGCAGCGCCTGCGCCGGAGGTGACGATCTTCACGTCCTCTTTCTTTTTACCGACCACCTTCAGCGCGTTCAGCAGACCGGCCAAGGTAACGATGGCGGTGCCGTGCTGGTCATCGTGGAAGATGGGAATGTCACACTTTTCTTTCAGCTTGCGCTCGATCTCAAAGCAGCGGGGGGCGGAAATGTCCTCCAAGTTGACACCGCCGAAGGAGCCGGAGATCATATAGACAGTATTGACGATCTCGTCAACGTCCTTGCTCTTGACACAGAGGGGGAATGCGTCTACATCGCCGAATGCCTTAAACAGCACGCACTTGCCCTCCATAACGGGCATACCGGCCTCAGGACCAATATCACCCAGACCCAAAACGGCAGTACCGTCGGTAACGACAGCGCAGATGTTATGGCGGCGGGTCAGGTCATAGGACTTGCTTACGTCCTTTTGAATTTCCAGACAGGGTTGGGCAACACCGGGTGTGTATGCCAAAGACAGATCCTCCTTGGAAGCCACAGGGACGGTAGCGACTACTTCAATTTTGCCCTTCCACTGGCCGTGGAGGCGCAAAGACTCTTTTGCGTAATCCATAATTGTATTCTCCTTATAATTCGTTTTATATTAGAATGGAACTCAATTGGTGACAGTGCGCAGCACACGCATAGTATAGCTGCATTTTACCAATAAAAATATACAACCTACTTCGATAAAAGTCAATTGTGATTGTCTCATTTACTGCAAAATGATGATTATGCACGAAAAATAGCGCAAAGCGAGCTGTTTTTCGTAATAGAAGATAGGAAGAAGAAAAGATTTATACAAATCGGCAGAAGGTTTAGCCTTCTGCCGATTCATCGATTTTGAAAGATAGTTTATTTTTGCTCTGCGATGAATTTCTTGATCGCGCCGACACCGGTGTAGAGCTGACCTGCAGCAACCAAGGTAGGTGCCTGATGGATGCCCAGCTTTGCGGCAAGCTCAGGTGTGTCCTCTGCCAAAACCTTTTCGTAGGGGATACCGGCATCGTCCAGCATCTTAATGGCGATGCGGCAGTTAGGGCAAGTTGCGGTGGTAAAAAGCAAGGTTTTATCGCAATCAACGCAGCCCTTTTCTTCCGCTTTTTCCTCGGCCTTTGTGGGGTTGGGAGAGGTGCTCTTACTGAGGTCGTACTCTTTCCGCTCCTTATACTCCTGAGATTTGCCTACGTTCCAGTTCTGTACGGGGCGGTAGTAGCCGGTGATACGGCTGTAAACCTCAGAGGGCTGACCACAGTGGGGGCAGGTGAAGTGCTCGCCCTCCAAGTAGCCGTGGCTCTTGCAGATGGAGTAGGTGGGGGACAGGGTGTAGTAGGGGAGACGGTAATTTTCTGCGATCTTCCGCACCAGCGCGGCGGCAGACTCCCAAGAGGGCAGCTTCTCACCCAAGAAGGCATGGAAGACAGTACCGGAGGTGTAGAGGGTCTGCAGGTTATCCTGAATGTCCAGCGCAGCAAAGATGTC
>JAZSDE010000086.1:0-2131 GCA_045531015.1 Faecousia sp. | reverse complement strand
CAAATGACCTCCACCAAAGGCGGGCGGTCATACAGATAGCGCTCGTCAGTCATGGCAAACATCATGGCTTTCAGCCCTCTTTCGCGCAGCAGATGATTAATACCATATTTTATCCTCTTTATCGCAGAATGTCAACGCAGGCAGGAAATCGAGATTTTAGATAAGAGTTTTAAATCGTTCAAGTATTTTTCTCCTTTTTGTCGTACTATAAATGCACGGGAAACACCCGGTGCATTTCTTGATTTGACCGGTCAAAGTTACCCCTGAGAGGTGAAAACAATTTGAACAATGAAACCGTGATCCGGGCCATCCGGAACAGAGAGGAAAGCGCCATCTGCCACGTGATCGACAAATACTCCCGGCTTTTGTGGACGGTTGCCGACGCTGTTCTGGGCGGTTCCGCCCCCGTACAGGACGTGGAGGAGTGCGTGGCCGACGTGTTCATCTATCTGTGGGAGCACCCGGAGAAATACGACCCCCAGCGGGGTACGCTGAAAAGCTGGCTGGCATTGGTGGCGCGCAGCCGCGCGCTGGATCGCTGGCGCTCTCTGCAACGCCGCAGTGCACTGTCGCTGGACGAACTGACCCCCATCGCCGATGGCACAGGCGTGGCCGACGGTCTGCTGGCCAAGGAAGCAAAAAGTGCCCTGCGCGAGGCTCTAAAGCGCTTGAGCCCGGAAGAGCAGGATGTTCTGACACGGCGATATTACCACACACAGAAACCGCGTGAGATCGCCCTTGCCCTTGGTGTCAGCGTCAAACAGGTCAACAACCACCTTTACCGTGCCAAGCAAAAACTGAAAACAGAAATGAGGGATCTTATATGAATTCCTTTCGACAGGAAAATCTTGCCCATATCAAAGACCGAGTTCAAGCGCAAACCGGGGTGACGCTGACTCCCGCCCGCACAAACCGCCGGACGCTGCGCGTCGCCGTTGTGCTGGCTGCCGCGGCAGCTCTGTTTACCGTCACCGCATGGGCAGCAGGGTTGTTTTCTTCCTTCGACGGAGATAGTCTCGTCTTGTTCGCCACCTACGAGGGCAACGGCATTGTGGCAGTTCAGGCCGAAAACCGCTCGGACAAGGATCTGACTTTGGAGCCCCTACTGAAGCTGATGCTGTTCAAGGATGGGGTCGATACCGAGATTGAGCCGTTGGCAGATGCTGTGATCTTCAGCGGCACCCACATCCCCGCTCATTCCACACAGACGATCACGGTAGATCTGTCTCAGGCATACGACATAGAGCAGTTGGAGATCCATCCCCGCACCGGCTATTACTATTTCGTTCTGACCAACAGCAAATTTGCATTGGGGCAGCGCTGGACCTGCACAGTGCATTTCCGCCAGTTGGAAAACCACAAGCCCTTGCCCGAACCGGCAGTGGAGGAAACCGTGCAGGGCGAAATTCTGGAACCCCTGCAACCGTACTTTGAAATCAGCACCTTAGACCCCTTTGAACGTTGGACGCAAGGACACGAATATCTGGAACTGGTACAGCACCTACTCACTCAGGTGGACGGCAACGTAGTACCCGCAGTGGAGCCCTCCCCCCGTCTGATCGTGGGCGGCGGTGATACCGACGTTATCTTTGACCCCAGTGTTCCGGCCGACCGACAGTTTTACGAGCTGACCGGCGAACACTGGCACGTGATGGACGGTTACTTCAAGGTGCTGGGTTCCTCCGAGCATGAGGGCGCGCTGGTAATTTCTGCTTATGCGCCTGTGGAAGAGGGCAGTGAAACGCAGACTGATATTCCGCTGCTGTACATCTTCAGTTATGACGCAGATTCCATTCAAGGCCCACAGGACTACGCCTTTATCCGCGGCCGTCTGTTGACCTTCGAGCAGTTGGAGCAGTATAAGGTCTACGAGGACGAACAGTATGTCAGCTACGAGGTCAGCGAGCTATTTTACACCGACCTGCGGGAGCACGTGGAAAACTACATGGCATACCACCTCTACGATAAATTTGAACTGAATGAGCAGGTTTGGAATCGAATCCAGAACATCTATAATTACTACAAAGAAAATCTGCCCGACCTGTTTTACTACCTGCAGCCCGCGGCTTGAAACACGGAACGGCGGAATATACAGAAACATCGTACACAGAAACCAGGCGGCGGTGAGGGA
>JAZSDE010000016.1:0-3328 GCA_045531015.1 Faecousia sp. | reverse complement strand
CTGCCCCAAGACCCTGAAGGAAGCTATCTCCAAGGAAGACGCAGAGAAGCTGGTTGCCGAGCTGAAGGAAGCTGGCGCTACCGCAGAGCTGAAGTAATTTTACTTTCAACAACAGCCGCCAGAGAGAATCCTCTGGCGGCTGCTTTCTTTGAATACGCCGTAGGGAATGCATTTATGCATTCCGCGTTTTCGTACTGTTCGGTGTGGAATGGATAAATCCATTCCCTACAAGACATCATCGTATATTCTGCGTTCCACTCCCTTTTACGCTTTCTTTAAGGAGGTTTTTCTATGGTACACCTTTCCTTTTTGGCCGGTGTTTTTGATTCCGGTAATTTGATCCGTTTTCTCATTTTGGCTGTTATTCTTGTCGTCGGCTCTGCCATTCTGGGCGGTGTGGGACGGCTTGTGTTTGGCAAGCGGTCACTCCTTGGCACCGCAGTTTCTTCTTCTATCGCCATCGTCTTTCTCTATGCGCTGACGGCTGTGCTGCTGTCCCTTGGCGCAAAATATGCCCGGTTTACCGCGCCGCTGCCCTTTGTGACTATGGAGGGCGATGTGCTGACTTTCTTCTCTTTTGCCGGCAGCGATAAGGCTGCTATTTCCGTGCAGCTGCTCAATATGGTGATCCTTGCCTTTGTGGTAAATTTAGCCGACCGCTTCCTGCCCCGGGGGAAAAATATTTTTTCGTGGCTGTTTTTCCGGGTGCTGACCGTGGCTTTCGGCCTGATCTCTCACCTGCTGGTCACCATACTCCTGGGAAGTATCGTGCCCGAGGGTATTGCCCAGTATGCATCTACCATCCTCCTCATCCTTTTGGGCGTGATGGTGCTCACCGGCGCGCTGAAATTTATTGTTGGCCTTGCGCTGGGCGCGGTCAATCCCATCATCGGCGCGCTGTATACCTTCTTTTTTGCCAATATCGTTGGCAAACTGCTGACCCGCAGCGCGCTGACTACTGCCATTCTTACCCTGCTGGTTTTCGGTCTTGAGAAGCTGGGCATCGCCTCCGTCAGCATTGCCGTAGAGAGCCTGCTCCTCTATATCCCCTATGGCGCCGGTCTTTTGGGACTTTGGTATCTTTGTAACAAATTTTTCTAAAATTTTATTTTACAAATTCCTACATCTGTAGTATACTATATGCGGCAAATTCCCCTAATTTTGTTTTTTTGATTGGATGTGTTATTATGAGCCGGACATTTGGTACTGTATCCATCGGCCTGCGCGCCCCCATCATCCGTGAGGGCGATAACCTTGCTAACATCGTCACCGACACCGTCCTTTCCGCTATGGAAAACGACGGTCTCAAGCCCCGTGACAGGGACATCGTTGCCATGACCGAAGCCATCGTAGCCCGGGCCCAGGGCAACTACGTCACCATCGAACAGATCGCAAAGGACGTGCGGGCGAAATTGGGCGGTGAGACCGTGGGTCTTATCTTTCCTATCCTCAGCCGCAACCGTTTCTCTGTCTGCCTGCGGGGCATCGCCAAGGGCTGTAAAAAGATCGTTTTGATGCTCTCCTACCCCTCCGATGAGGTGGGCAATCACCTGATTGACCCGGATATCCTGGATCAAAAGGGCGTGGATCCTTATCGGGATGTGCTCACCGAAAGCAAATACCGGGAGCTGTTCGGCATCGTAAAGCACCCCTTTACCGGCGTTGACTATGTGGAGTACTACAGCGACCTGATCCGCCAGTGTGGCGCAGAGGTGGAGGTCATTTTTGCCAATGACCCCCGGGCTGTTCTTAATTACACCAAGACTGTCCTGAATTGCGACATCCATACCCGTGCCCGGACAAAACGGCTTCTCCTTGCCGCCGGCGCGGAGCGTGTATTCGGCCTTGACGAGATTATGACCGCCCCCGTGGATGGCAGCGGCTGCAATGAAAAGTACGGTCTCCTTGGCTCCAATAAGGCTACAGACGACACCGTAAAGCTGTTCCCCCAAGCCTGTCAGGACTTGGTGGAGGACATTCAGGCAAGGCTGCTGGAACTGACCGGCAAGCATATTGAGGTGATGGTCTACGGCGATGGCGCATTCAAGGACCCTGTGGGTAAGATCTGGGAGCTGGCTGACCCGGTGGTCTCCCCTGCCTACACCCCCGGCCTGGAGGGTACGCCCAATGAGCTGAAGCTGAAATACCTTGCAGACAACGATTTTGCAGGGCTTTCCGGCAAGGCACTGCAGGATGCCATTAAGGCGAAGATCCAGGCGAAGGACGGCTCTTCCTTGGTGGGCAATATGGCTGCCCAAGGCACCACACCCCGCCGACTGACTGACCTGATCGGCTCTCTTTGCGATCTGACCTCCGGCTCCGGCGACAAGGGCACACCCATCGTCTATATTCAGGGTTATTTCGATAACTATACTACCGAATAAAAAAGGACGGCAAGATAAACTTGCCGTCCTTTTTTATTGACAGTTGACAATTATAGTGTCGTTTATGCCGTAGGGAATGCATTTATGCATTCCACAAAGAGAAAAACGAAATCTGCCGCCTACAACTTGACATTTCCTCCGCAAGATGATATAGTCTCTGCATACGGAGAGTTGTCCGAGCGGTTTAAGGAGCTAGTCTTGAAAACTAGTGATTCCGAAAGGAACCTAGGGTTCGAATCCCTAACTCTCCGCCAACAAAAAAGTCTCTTTTGTCTACCGACAAAAGACACTTTTTTGAGTGATGCGTTCCTTGCGGAACGTGATGCGCACTTCGTGCGTGATGTCGTCCTTCGGTCTGTGATGCACGCCTGCGGCGCGTGATCAGAACGCATCGCATCACTTATCACAGCGAAGCGACATCACTTATCACTTATTTGCAAGCAATCCTATCATGTGATATAATATCAGAAAGTGAGGTGTGCATTATGTCAGAATCAAAACTTAGGGAACTTTCTATGGAATTCTCAGTTGATATAATTGAATTGGTAAAAAATTTAAAATCTGTCAAGGAATCTATCATTTCCAATCAAATCGGCAGAAGTGGTACAAGCATTGGTGCCAACATCCACGAAGCACAGTATGCACAAGGCAAGAAGGATTTTATTTCCAAGCTTGAAATCGCCTTAAAAGAAGCAAGCGAAACAGGTTACTGGCTTGAACTCTTGTATAGAACAAAATATATTGATGAGCAAACCTTCAAAGCCCTTTCATCCAAATGTACTTCCTTAAGAGCAATGTTGATCGCATCCTGCAAAACCGCAAAGGAGAATGCAAAATGAAAAAGGTACTACGAGGTAAGGTTCCTTTGCTTACATCAAACGGATCCCTATGAAGAACGAGCGGTTGCTTCTCTCGACTTTTGTGAAGATTTTGTTTATCAAAGT
>JAZSDE010000026.1:0-4149 GCA_045531015.1 Faecousia sp. | reverse complement strand
ATCGTTAAGGCTTGGAAAGCGAACGGCTGTATTACCGCAATGACCGGTGACGGTGTCAATGATGCACCTTCCATCAAGTCTGCAGACATTGGCGTGGGTATGGGTATCACCGGCACGGACGTTACCAAGAACGTTGCCGATATGGTTCTGGCAGACGATAACTTTGCTACCATCGTTTCTGCTGTTGGTGAAGGCCGTCGGATCTATGATAATATCCGTAAAGCCATTCAGTTCCTGCTGGCTTCCAATATGAGCGAGGTACTGGGTGTCTTCGGCGCAACACTTATGGGGTTCGTGCTGCTGAATCCTGTCCACCTGCTGTTTATTAACCTTGTTACCGACTGCTTCCCGGCACTGGCGTTGGGTATGGAAGAAGCAGAGCCCGACACAATGAACCGTCCTCCCCGTAATTCTAAGGATGGCATCTTCTCCGGCGGTCTTGGTGTCGACGTTGTCTATCAGGGCATTTTGGTCACTGTTATCACGATCGTCGCCTACCTCGTTGGCGCTTCTATTGAGTTCGGCACAGGCTGGTTTGAGACTTTACGCACCGCTGGCGAGTCCGGTCACGGTATGACGATGGCATTCCTTGCTATGAGTATGTGCGAGATCTTCCACTCCTTCAACCTCCGTTCTCAGAGAAAGAGCGTGTTCTCATTGCATACCCACAATAAGATCCTGTGGGCCGCTATGCTGGGAAGTCTGCTGCTGACCACCTTGGTCATTGAAGTGCCTTTCATTGCAAATGCCTTTGGCTTTACGCCCATCGGTCTTTTGGAATATGGCATTGCTATTGGCCTTGCTATTCTGGTCATCCCTGTTGTAGAGCTTGTAAAGCTTGCTCAGCGGACTTTAGCAAAATAATAAAAGTGCAGCACCAAATGTGCTGCACTTTTTCATTTCAGATTGCTGAGGCTTTCTGCAAAGGCCTGCATAGCGGGGGAGCGGTATTTGTTTTTTTTGTAGGATGCGTAGATTCCGCGACTGGCATATTTGGAATACATAGGATAGAAATAAATGTGATCTGGGTCGGCGGTATGGACATTTCGCACCAATGTATCGCTGATGATGGAGGCCGCTGCACCCAATTCAATATAAGAATAGAGGGTGGTTAGTCGGTCAAGCTCAAAAAGGACATTCGGGGAGAAGGCCGCTTCCTGGAAAATATGATCGGTGACTTTTCGTGTATCGTTGTCCCGGTTCATCAGAATAAAGGGCACATTTTTGAGCTTTTTCAGCGGAAAAGCATCGCTCATCCCGATGTGCCGTCCTGCGAGCACATCTTCATAACGGAGCCGATAGGGGGCGAGGTCATCGTTTTCGGGGAATACAGAGGGCACTGCCAAAAGGAGATACTCTGTTGCAATCTGTTCTTGCTCAAAAAGTTCGGAAGGCAAAACGTGATTATCGATAACCATATCCAAATCGCCTGAGGTGAGTGCGTTTTGCAATGTGGTTGAGTTTGCATCGATTAGAGAAAGTTGGATTTTAGGGTATTTGCGGTTAAAGGCTGCAATATATTTAGGCAGAACCAAGGAAGAGAGAAGTTGGTTGCTGCCAATACCCAAAGCGCCGGCCTCCAATGCGCGAACAGACTGGAGATAATTCATAAAATCCGCCTCAGTTTGCCGGATGCTTTCTACGGCGCGGATATATTCTTTTCCCGCCTCCGTCAGTCGTATAGGCTTACAGCTTCGGTCGAAAAGAGGAAAACCGAGTTGCGTTTCCAGCTTCTTTACAAGCAAGCTCAGCGACGGCTGGGCCATAAAAAGCTTTTGGGCTGCCTTAGAAAAGCTTTGTTCTTTATAGATGGTGTAAATGATCTCCCGATGGCTGAACATTTCAGGCATACACTCGCCTCCTTTGCCTCTTAGGATATGTTAGCACCCTTTCATAGGAAAGTCAATTATTACCGCTATGTTATATCCCGGTTTTTTCTATAGCAGCAAAATTATAGTAGAAAAATATTTCAAAAATAATAGAATGGGTGGTTGACAAACAAAAGGAGAACGATATAATGGTATCGATAATATAAGAATGAATAAGGAGGATATTCTTATGAGTAAAATCAGTGTGATCGGTGCAGGCAGTGTAGGCGCTACGGTGGCCAATGACCTTATGCTTCAAGGTGTGGCCTCTGAGATCGTTTTGGTGGACATCAATCATAAAAAAGCGATTGGTGAGGCACTGGATATTTACCAGGCAGCGCCTTTTGTATCTCCTGCCATTGTGCGTGCCGGTGACTACGAAGATATAGCTGGCTCCGACATTGTGGTCATTACCTGCGGTATTGCCCGCAGACCCGGTATGAGCCGCTTGGATCTGGCGCAGACCAATGTAAATATCCTAAAGGATGTTACAAAGAATGTCGTTCCTGTTGCGCCTAATGCTGTTTATGTTATTGTATCTAACCCTGTGGATATCCTGACTTATGTATTTACTAAGATCTCCGGCTTGCCCGAGCGACAGATCATCGGCAGCGGTACGATTTTGGATACCAGCCGTCTGCAGTCCGAGCTTGCCCGCCGTTTCTGCATCAGCCCCAAAAATGTCCACGCCCATGTCTACGGTGAGCATGGCGACAGCCAGTTCGTGCCTTGGTCCCTGGTGCATATCGCCAACAACCACGTCGATGCTTACAAGGAAAGCTCTCCCGATAAGAATCGGATCCAGTGGGAAGGAGACTACGCCCAGATAGAGGAGTTCGTTAAAAAATCCGGCGCTCTGATTATTGAAAATAAGGGCGCAACCTTCTATGCGGTGGCAATGTCCGTGTGCCATATTTGTAAGGCGATTTATGCGGATGCCGGTACAGCGCTGACTGTATCCACGATGATGCACGGGGAATACGGTATTGATGATGTCTGTATCTCTACCCTGCACCTTGTGGATCGCAGCGGTGTCCGCGGCAGAGTTATGAACAAGCTTACCGACGAGGAGGTCGCGAAGCTGCAGGCCAGCGCCGACAAGCTGAAAGCCGTCATTGCCCAAATAGAACTGTAACAAAAAGCCGCCCACCGGGCGGCTTTTTTAATTGATAATTGACAATTGACAATTGTGGTGTCCGCTTGCGGACACCTTTTCTCTTCTCTCTTCACTCTTCACTGATAACAAAACCCTCTCCAAGTGGAGAGGGTTTTGTGATTACACAGAGATGCCGGCCATATCGAGGATGGTGGGGACGTTCTTCTCTGCGCCGATGGCCATGACGTGGACACCGTCACACAGCTTCTCGTCCTTGATCTTGGCGATCATTTCCGCAGCCATTTCCATACCCAGCTTTGCGGGCAGACCCTTGATACCCTTTTCCTTGCCCTCTGCGGCAGCAGCGGCCAGACGGTCAATCATATCCTGCGGAACGGCAATGCCGGGGACGTTCTCGTTCATATACTTGGCACCGCCTGCACCCTTAAGGGGGATAATGCCTGCCATAATATGTACCTTAATGCCGGCCTTGTCAACCATTTCCAGAATACGCTTCAGCACATCCAGATCGAAGATGCCCTGGGTCTGCACATACATCGCACCGGCCTCTACTTTCTGGCGAAGCTTGTTGATCTGCAGGAACATAGGCTCATAGAGGGGAGTGACCGCTGCGCCCTTGTAGAACTTGGGTGCGCCACCGGCGATCTCGTTGCCACCGCAGTCGCAACCGGTTTCTTCCATCTTGGAGAGCATCTTCAAAATACCAACAGAGTCCAGATCGTAAACGGGCTTGGTGTTCTTGCAGTCGCCAACAACAGGATGGTCACCGGTCAGGGCCAGCATAGTGTCGATGCCGAAGCCGGCAGCAGCCAGCGCATCGCCCATCAGCGCCATACGGTTACGGTCACGGCCGGTCATCTGCAAGATAGGCTCAAGACCTGCCTGCTTCAGCTTGATGCACAGACCAAGGCCGGTTGCCTTCAGGCAAGCGGACTGCATATCGGTAACGTTGACAGCGTGGACCTTGCCGCGAAGAATTTCGGCAGCTTCCATCTGCTCAGTAAAGTCATAACCCTTGGGAGGTGCCATTTCGGCGGTAACGCCCAACTTACCGGCTTCTAATACTTCTTTTAATACGCTCATTATTTCTTCCCCCTCAAGCTGATCGTTCTGGGATATGCAACCTTCTCGTAGCCCTTGTCTTCACGGGTCTGCATCAGCTTA
>JAZSDE010000048.1:0-5257 GCA_045531015.1 Faecousia sp. | reverse complement strand
GCTTACCACGGTCCCGCCCCCATTCCCGAAGAGGGCAAGTGGGTGCAGGTCAAGCAGATCAGCGATGTCAGCGGTTTTACCCACGAAGTCGGAGGCCAAGCGGTCTTAGGAAGACAAGCAACTATTGCAACTCCTTGGCTCACAGAACGACATGGCTACGATCCGACTTGCTTACCACGGTCCCGCCCCCATTCCCGAAGAGGGCAAGTGGGTGCAGGTCAAGCAGATCAGCGATGTCAGCGGTTTTACCCACGGTATCGGCTGGTGTGCACCTCAGCAGGGTTGCTGCAAGCTGACCCTGAACGTTAAGGAGGGCATCATTGAGGAGGCTCTGGTGGAGACTCTGGGCTGCTCCGGTATGACCCACTCCGCTGCTATGGCATCCGAGATCCTCATCGGAAAGACCCTCTTAGAGGCGCTCAATACTGACCTCGTTTGCGATGCCATCAACACCGCTATGCGGGAGCTGTTCCTGCAGATCGTTTACGGCCGCAGCCAGTCTGCGTTCTCCGAGGACGGTCTGGCAGTTGGCGCATCCCTGGAGGATCTGGGTAAGGGTCTCCGCTCTCAGGTCGGCACTATGTTCGCTACCAAGGCCAAGGGCCCCCGTTATCTGGAGATGGCTGAGGGTTATGTCACCCGCATCGCTCTGGATGAGGACAACCTGATTACCGGCTACGAGTTCATTAACTTGGGTAAGATGATGGACTTCATCAAGAAGGGCGACGACGCCAACGAGGCTCTGAAGAAGGCAAAGGGCTCCTACGGCCGTTTTGCTGACGCCGCCAAGTACATTGACCCCCGTCACGAATAAGAGGAGGACACGAAAATGGCTCTGTTTGAAGGTTACGAAAGAAAAATTGACAAGATTAACGGCGTCCTCGCTCAGTACGGTCTGAATTCTGTTGAAGAATGCCGTGAGCTGTGTGTCGCTAAGGGCTTTGATCCCTACGTGATCGTAAAGGGCATTCAGCCCATCGCTTTTGAAGATGCCGCTTGGGCATACTGCGTTGGTGCTGCCATCGCTATGAAGAAGGGTGTTAAGTCCGCTGCTGAGGCTGCTGAAGCCATTGGCATCGGCCTGCAGGCATTTTGTATCCCCGGCTCTGTTGCCGAGGATCGCAAGGTCGGTATCGGCCACGGCAACCTGGGCGCAATGCTGCTCCGGGACGAGACCAAGTGCTTCGCATTCCTGGCCGGTCACGAGTCCTTCGCTGCTGCGGAAGGCGCCATCGGTATTGCTCGCTCCGCCAACAAGGCCCGTAAGGAGCCCCTGCGGGTCATCCTGAACGGTCTGGGCAAGGATGCTGCACAGATCATTTCCCGTATCAACGGCTTTACCTATGTAAAGACCCAGTTTGACTACTACACCGGCGAATTAAAGATCGTCGAGCGTATCCCCTACTCCAAGGGCGAGCGCGCCGCCGTTAACTGCTACGGCTGTGACGATGTTCGTGAGGGTGTTGCGGTTATGCGCTATGAGGGTGTTGACGTTTCCATCACCGGTAACTCCACCAACCCCACCCGCTTCCAGCATCCCGTTGCCGGCACTTACAAGAAGGAGTGCATGGAGAACGGTCGCAAGTACTTCTCCGTTGCTTCCGGCGGTGGCACGGGTCGTACCCTCCACCCCGACAATATGGCAGCCGGTCCCGCTTCCTACGGTATGACCGACACCATGGGCCGTATGCACGGTGATGCCCAGTTCGCTGGTTCTTCCTCCGTCCCCGCTCACGTTGAGATGATGGGATTTTTGGGTGCTGGTAACAACCCCATGGTCGGTATGACCGTTAGCGTTGCTGTTGCTGTTGAGGAAGCACTTAAGGCTTAATTCTTAGGAATTGGTCCTAAAACAACTGTAAAACCTAATATTATCCCTCGGAATTCTGCAAGTTAGATTTCCGGGGGATTTTTCTATGCCACCATTTTTGCCACCAAATAAACAAGTCTTCCGTTAATACAGTTGACACTGTACATCCAGTATCTCCAGTGGTATTTTATCACGGCACTTCCTTTCTGTCTGGTGAATGAAAAAAAACCATTATTTATCTATAGGGTTGGTGCTGATTTCCTCCCGGTTTAGCAAAGCATCGTAACTAACCTTTAGCACATCGGCCAGATATACAAGCTCTATGTCGGTAACAAAGCGTTTGCCTGCTTCAACGCGCTGAATGGCATTCTTGTCCACATCCAGCCCGTGAAGTTGGAGTTGTCCGGCAAGCTGATTTTGGGAAAGACCGGCAGCCTTACGCAGCGCAGCAATATTCCTGCCGCAAATATTATTATCTCCGCTTTTGGTTTTGTTTATAAACACTTCTCTATCTCCTTTAGCATAAAATACCATTTCTTGACATTCACCACTTGTCATTTTGAATATTGTATGCTAAAATAAGGAGCAGATTGACATTTACAGAATGTCACCCAAAAGAAATATAGAGAGGAGCAAAATGAAATATGAAACGCAAAGTTATGATGAGACTGGTGGTGGCACTCATCACTGTAATTTGTGTTGCAGGGGTTCTGCTTGCATGTTGCAGCCAAGGCGACTACCATTTCTGCACCCTCGGTGCAAAACAAACAGCAACTGTCGGTACTTCTGACAAATGTACCGAAACCTATCGCGTCTGCAGTGATTGCGGAAAGAAAACAGTCATTTCTTCCACAAACCACGCTTACGATGCCAGCGAGCCTCAGGTCATTTACAAGGACGGAGAGGCGACGGGATACCAGCAGACTTCCACTTGTAAGGTTTGCGAGTTCGTTTATACGCGCTTGCTGACTGATGGTGAAATCTACGACGCTGGACTTCCCTCTATCGAAGAGCTCAATACTGTTCACGTTTGGGAGCAGACTGAGAGCGCAGCAACCAAGGCAGAGTATGAAGCATATCTTGCCGATATTGGACAGACAGATACGGTACCTGTAGATGAAGGCTATATGTCCACATACTATACACTTGTGCGTTCCTGCAACCTGTGCGACAAGACGGAAACAATTGTACAGCGCCGTGATGTACCCGACCCCAATTATAAGCCCGATAACACGACACCTACGCAGCCCCTTCCTGACAACAATGAAGGTGACAAGACTTGTACGCACACCTATATTTCCAAGCCCATGCCGCCTACTTGTACGTCCAATGGCTATACGGAGTATGTCTGCAACAAGTGCGGCAATAGCTATACTTCCGATTATGTGGAGGCAACGGGACATACTTGGAACGTAACTTCTACAAAGGAAGCCACTTGTACTGCCAGCGGTACGCAATCTTCCTCTTGTAAGACTTGCGGAAAGAATAAGACGGAAACACTTAAACCCACTGGTCACAGCTACGGTAATTGGGAAACTACAAAGGCTGCGACTTGTGATACCAACGGCGTCAAGACCCGCAATTGCAAGAATTGCACCCACAGCGAAACGGGCACAATTTCTGCAACGGGTCATGCTTGGGACGAAG
Source organism: Faecousia sp. (assembly GCA_045531015.1). Classification (GTDB taxonomy): domain Bacteria; phylum Bacillota; class Clostridia; order Oscillospirales; family Oscillospiraceae; genus Faecousia. Next base: position 1,800 of record JAZSDE010000048.1, on the reverse strand, counting down.
GCAAGATTACCGTCAAACCGGCGGATTGTAATGCAATGGGTATCCGCACTTACACCTGTACGACTTGCGGCAGTACCCGAACCGAGCAAATCAAGGGCAGCCACTCTCTTGGCGACTGGGAATATGAGGAATATACCTTTGATTATTATGGAAGCCAAATCGTATCCCACCATCAGGTACGCAAGTGCACGAAGTGCAGCTATAAGGAAGCAGACAATACGCCCAATCATTTTTGCACCATCGGAGCAGACGACCGCGTCATCACTACGCTGATTCCTGGTACTTGCACCACCAAAGCCACAATGCGTAGCACATGTACGGTTTGCGGTTGGTATGACGATTATAAGGGCGCCAAGGCAAAGCACGATATGAAGACCGAAATTCAGCATTTGACGGATTATACTCAGTATACAAACGAGTTGGATGTGAAAATTGGCACTTGTACTGTTTGCGGTCTCCGTGACATCCGCTATATTCACGGCAAGGGTTTCGAGTATGTCCAAAAACGCATTGATGTAAGTTTTAACCAAGGAACTGCATTTGCGCCGCCTCGTCTTCTATATCCATATGTTGGCGAAGAATTCTTAGAGCATCCCACATGGCAAACCGTTGTTCGTGATTACAAGTACGATGCAGATGGGTACGTGATACAGTACACGGTATATTGGTACGATAAAAACGGCAATCACCACAGCTATGTAATTGACTGCACGCCTGAATATATCCAGCAATGGTTCCAAAACGCTGGATTGTATGGCTTTGAAGGCTGTAGCTACCAGCTTAAGATTGAAGGCAGCGTCATTGTTCCCTATAGAATCAGCTGGACGGGTTAATGATTCCTGGCGGAATGCCATTCCTGCGGATTACTCATTTCATCATTCTCCGGACTCTTGCGAGTCCGGAGAGTTTTTATTGCCGGTGGAGGGCTATTTCCGCGTAATATTTCGTGTTTTTGACATTTACTACTTGTCAAATCAGATAATGTGTGCTAATATGATGCACAGGGTGACATTCACTAAATGTCATTCAATAAATATAGAGAGAGGTAGAATTTATATGCCATACTGTCAAAACTGCGGCACCGAAGTCGAGGGGAACTTCTGCCCGAACTGCGGAGCCCAAGCCGGCTCTATCACACCAAACGCTCCCCAGCTTATTATCCATAAGGATGCGGATGTCAAACCCCGATTTAATGCGTTTCATATGTTAATTGCCGGTTGGTTTGGGTCAGCATGCCTCATTATGACACTGGCCTGTTTTGCTGGTTTGTTTTTCGCTGAAGGGAATTTCGGTGATAAGATTACCTTTTTGGTTACTACAGCATTTGGTGCAGGTCTTACTTTTCTGTGTTATCTGCCCGGTATCAATTCCGTCCGTAAGCGCACCCCAGAGGGTGAGGTAGTATCCACCCTTAAGACTTTTATCGTAAAATCCATACTTTTCTTACCTGCATGGGCTTTTACCTTAGTAGGTTGTACATTCATCGTCGGTATCCTTCTTTCGGTTTGGCGCGTGGGCTTGCGGGCTTCCCGTCCTAAGGATGACCAGTACACCGCATTTGTGAACGGTGAAAAAATCTCGGTTACCAGATGCATCGATGATTTGCCTGATTACGGTGTAAAAGGCAAGTGGGTCTATGTAGATGAAAATGGTGAGTTCTATCGCCCGCCGGTTCACTAAGATATAATATAATCGAAAATCTATATATTATGAGCGAGTTGCGCATCTACGCAGCTCGCTCACTTTTGTTGCATAAATAAACAATACACAGTTGGTAGTTTTCCTTAAGCAACAGAACGC
>JAZSDE010000090.1:0-11210 GCA_045531015.1 Faecousia sp. | reverse complement strand
TGGCCTCCGACTTAAAAAGTACAATACCGCTCGTTTGACCGGTAATTTGTAGATCCTGGCCATTGCATCTGCATAGGCAGCGATCTGCGGAACATATCCTTCGGCAACAGAAAGAATTGTTTCCTCAGTAACGCGGTCAGTCTTAAAATCGATGATCGTGATCCCGTCATCTTCAAGGATAGCACAGTCCACAACGCCTTGCAAAAGGATCTTCTCTCCGGAAAGATCAGGATCCCACTGGGCTCCATCGGATAATACGGAGAACTTAAATTCTCTGAGCACATTGTCGCTCTGCAGTAATTCCCTTCCTAAATCCGATTGAAAGAAACGCAGTATTTCATCCTTTCGAATCATAGAAAGCTCATCAGTATGGATTCTTCCCTGCTCACAAAGCCTTTCCAGTGCCTCCTCAAGCATTTCCTGCGTAGGAACTGCCTTGAATTTCAGAAATTGGAGCACCTTATGCGTAGCAGAGCCGGCAGCAAGAGCATCCTTCCCCTTCTTTGCGAAGGAGGGTTTACGTTCAAAATTAACCTTAACCGGCTCTTTTGTGTTCTGAACTGCTTCCTGATCTTTTATGCGTCCTTTTAGCTGTGTTGCCGTCTGTTTAGAGGGGTATATGGTTGCCATCTTGTGAGAGTATTCAAAAGACAGAGACACTTTCAGCTCATCTATGACTTCCGAAGAAAGTTTATGCTTCCCCTCTGTTGCGACCTCAGATGCAACTGCGTCAAGCGGCTCTGCACGAACCGCACATATCTTCCAAGGAATCGTGTCTGTACGAACGGTGTCCGGTCTACCGCCGAGCGCAAACAGCTCCCCAGCCTCGATGCGATCCATAGCCGTCTGCAGCACCCACTCGCCCATAGAAGATACATCGCTTGCCATCAGCACATTACCGGACATATCTGCCCGAAGCGCATAGTCGGTAATGGTATTTTCCAAATATCTGGATGCATAGGTCATTATCAGCCGTTCTTTCGCTCTTGTCATCGCCACATAGAGAACACGCATCTCTTCCGATAAGCTATCAGCTGACTTTTTTACCATAATGGCACGTTTCGCAAGAGAAGGATAGCGCAGACGCTTCTGCGTATCCACGAAAGTCACACCCAGCCCAAGTGTCTTATCGCAAAGCACCTGTTCTTTAAGATCTTCGCGGTTGAACACCTTGGATAAAGTGCTTAAAAAGACAATCGGATACTCAAGCCCTTTGGATTTATGAATACTAAGAACGGTTACCTTTCCGTCAGTCTTTGCATCCTGTTTCTTGGCAAGGCTGCGGGCATCCAATGCATCCAAGTACCTAACGAAGCTCTGCACATCCCGGTGACCGATCTGCTCAGCCTGTGCGGCAAGCTGTAAAAATGCCTCCAACGTTTCGGTGCTGCCATTTAGTGCACTGTAGATGCAATCCATTTTTGTATGGTAGAGTATATGATCCAAAAGTGCAGTGACGGTGCCAAATCTTGCCATATCCCGCAATCTCATCAGGGTTTCGTAGAAATGCGCCACCTTCGGCTGCTGGTTGTCCTTTAGAAGAGAGAAAACCGGGCAGGAGGTCTTTGCCTTTCTTATGGAGGCAAGCTCATCCGCTGTAAAAGCAAACACACGGCTCATCATCACAGCAACCAAGGGAATATCCTGTAACGGATTGTCGATCACCTGTAAGAGTGATCGTAAAAACTGAATTTCTTCTGTCTGAAGCAAATTTTGTTCGCCGCCAAAGGCGCAGGGTATGCCATACTTTTGAAGGGCATACACAAATTCACCACCGGAAGAACCGGGAGAGCGCAGAAGGATAGCAATATCCTGCGGCATAATTGGCCGCATACCGTCTTCACCACGAATCTGCTGGCCGCTATGGAGCAATTCGTGGATCTTTTTTGCCACAAAGGCCGCCTCTTCCGGGTAGGTTTCTTTCTCTACGGCAATGCCGTAAAATTCCACCTGCGGCTTTTCCGGCAGGATCTCATCGTTTCCGTTCAGCCGCTCATCTTCTTTGTAAGCGAGGCCTCCTACTTCCGGAGACATACACTTGGTAAACACATCGTTTACACCGCTGATAACACCGGCAGAAGAACGGAAATTCTTTGTAAGTAGCACCTTTCTCCCCTGCCCAGGCAATGCCTTCTCGGCAGGTAGATAATCGCTGTACTTTTTAAGAAACAGGCCGGGATCTGCCAAACGGAATCCGTATATGGACTGCTTCACATCGCCAACCATAAAGCAGTTGTTTCTCTCCCGGGTCAGCGCATCAAAGATCGCTTCCTGTACCGCGTGGCTGTCCTGATACTCGTCGACCATAACCTCCCGAAACCGCATTCCGATCTCCCGCGCCACAGCGGTCACGCCCGTGCGCTGCTTCCCGTAGAAAAGATCCAGTGTTTTATGCTCCAGATCCGCAAAATCCAAAACGTGCCTGTTTTGCTTCCGTTTGCTGTAACGCTCGTCAAATTTCCTGACCAGAGTCACAAGCCCGCGAACCACAGGCGCACAAGCGCGTAATTCCAAAAGTACCTGTTCATTGCTATATTTAAATATCTTCTGCTTTTCTAATACCGCAGATTTACAGGCATCGCGCACCGCCTTGATCTTTTCTTTCAGCTCAGGATCAGCATTTTTACTGAACGTTAGTGTGCCAAAGCTTTGGATCAAATGGCAATTTATATCCAACCACGTGTCGCAATCTCGCAAGGTTTTGAGCTGCTCCACTGTTGTGTGCAAAAGTACCGATGCCTTCTCCATACCAACAGAGATACTTGCCGCTTCTGCGCATTTCTCCATCGCAGAAATATGCATATTGAGGAGTTTGTGAAGATCTTCTATAAGGTATCTGCCCCATACCGTCTGGGCAACATCTGTAACATCTGCAACCTCACTTTCACAAACGCAGTCCTGAAGCCACTCGTCCGGATTTAAGTGGCAGCGGGAGCTTTTATAAATACTATAGACGATCTGTGGCAGTTTGCGGTCATCCCGGCCAAAGCCTTGGGTATCCACAACGGTCCGAAATGCTGCATCCACGTCAATTTGGCTGTAGCATTCCTCTAAAAGCTGCTGCAGCACCATCTCCTGCATTTCTGCGCATTCCTCATCCTCAGCAACACGGAAGTCACCGGGAATGTCCAGCCGATAGGCATTCTCTCGCAGAACATCCGTACAAAAACCGTGTACAGTGGAAATTTTTGCAAGGTAAAGCCGCTGAAGCTGCCGCTGCAAATGGCGATTCGTTCCATCCTCTGCCAAAAGCTCACCAAGCTTTTTGCTGATCTTCTGCCGCAGCTCCGAAGCCGCCGCCTTTGTGTAGGTGATAATTAAAAAATCGTCGATATTGGCAGGCGATACCGGATCAAGTATGTATTGCATCAGCCGTTCCACAAGTACCATCGTCTTGCCGGAGCCGGCTGCCGCAGATACCAAGAGCTTTCCGCCCCGATCATCGACAGCGGCGCGCTGCTGCGCGGTTAAATCAGGCATCTGCGTTCACACTCCTTTCGATCCGTTCCCAAAATTCCTCCGGTTTCATAGCAGCATAGTTTCTCCTGCCTTCCACCTCTTCAGGATGGCAGACCTGCTTGTAGGGGCAGTAAGCACAGGCATTATGAGAATTGCCGCGTGTATAGGGATTGGCCTCCACAACACCGGAAGCAATGGTATCCACCATTTGCGAAAGATAGCGCGTAATATATGCCTCCAACTGACGGAATTGCTCACGGCTTGCTACAGCACCGCTGATCTGACCATCCTTATTAACACGGTAATCCAATCGCAGCGCAGAATCATCCGGTTGCATAGCATTCAGAACGTCACTATCACAGAGAAGAAGACCTTTTCGTTTCCATTCCTTGATGCGTAGCTTCCTTGCCTCCTCATCAGATAGCGCGCCATCTGCGGCTACCACAGGCGCTCTGGCCGGGAAATACTGGACACCTGCCGGGTATGGGTTTTCACCTAAAATATCTTTACCGCCCCGTGCAAGGGCAAAGAGATACAACAGCATCTGCAGACCGATCCCATTATAGACATCGCAGTAATCAAAATCCTTTTTACCGGTCTTATAGTCTACGACCCGGAAATAGTTTCGTCCATCATCTTGCCACACATCAACGCGATCTACAAAGCCATTGAGCTGTGCGTTTATTGCTGTACCGGAAATTTCGATGGGCGGCATCTTGCCTCCGACGCCAAAATGCACCTCGAAATCCGCAGGAGAAAACGCGCAGCCCTGAAGCTCGTCCCAAAGCTCCTCAACCACCATATCCAGTTCCTGCGCATTTCTGTGCAGCAGATAAGATATTCTTTGGGATTCTAAGTCAGAGAAATGATCCGCTATATATTTTGCAGAATACTTTCTCGCAATATCCAGTGTTTCGTGGACAGAAAGGCTGTGGAAACCACCCATTTTCATCACCTCGCGGGCGGTGTCCTCCAAAACTGCGTGTACATAGGTACCGTACTCTGCCGGATCAACAGCGGCAGGCTTCCGCTCCCGCGCCCGAAGACCGTATTGGAGGAAATAACGCATACGGCAATCGGCGAATTTATCGACCTGCGATGCCGACAGCTCCAGCATCTCCCCGTACAGACCCCGGACATTTTCAAAAGTGACCGTACCATGTTGGTAAGTTGCACCGTTTTTAATAGTGTCGTACCGTTCCCTGAGTCCAAGTATATCCGCAGTCTCCTTTTCACCGGCTTCAACGAGGTATGCCGCTGTTTCGCCTTTATCAATGCCGGAAAGTGCGATATTATCCGCCCAAAGCTTTTCACCGCCAGCCATTTGGGCAAGTCTACGATAAACAAAGGATGGCATACCGCCGGGACAAACCGCGGTCACAGAGCATCTTGCTCCACAAAATACACCATAAATTTCTGCAAGCTCAGCCTGCAAGCCCTCCAATGCACCACCGGTCAGGGGCACGCCCATCTGGCGAAGTGCTGTCCGTTCCCAATCCGTGAGAACGCCCGCAGAACCGCTGTAACCGGGCATCTCACCTTCCTGCATCCCTAAAACGATCAGATGTTGGGCCTGCTGACAGCGCATCGCGCTGGGGTTACCCACCGTCACTGCATCCAGCACCGTTGGGATGGTACCTACGTCATACTGGCTGAGCAGCAGTCGGAATAACCGGAAAAAGCTTATGCTGTCCCAAACCGTCTCGCCCAATACGTCGTGCATCTGCTCCAATGCATTAAGCAGGATCTCCCAAAGCTGATCCAGCACCTGCGCGCTACGGTTGTCGCCCTCCCGGTCGTAGCGGATGGCTGTCACACGAAGACGCTTGGCAAAGCTGATCTCTTCTAAAAACCCGTACAGTGCCTCTACCTGTCCAGATATTTTCACAGCCGCACCTAAACGATCGCGAAGGTGCATAAGGGGCCCTATTGCCTTTTGGCGCAGTTCTTCCAGCAGCGCAAGCTCTGCCTCCGTCTTTTCCGTCCAATCTCTGCCCAATCCGCCCGGATGGTTTTTCCACGCATCACACCAACCGCTGCCGCTGATCGACCACAGCAGCGCATAGTTTTCCAGTTTGTCACACTGCTGCAGTGTCAGCGGCGACATTGCACTGCGGAAATAACGAAGCACATCATTTTGTTCAAAACCGCCCAAAATCGCTTCCACGGCGTAAAGCACCGTGTGGATCGCAGGACGCTCCAAGACACATTCTTTACCGGTAAGGTAGTAAGGAATACCGCATCGGCGGAATACTGCACCAATGGCTGTCTTATATGCTGCGGTATTGCTGCAAACAAGGCTAATGTCCCGGTAGCGAACACCGCTTTGTGCAAGACTTCGTATCTTCTGTGCTGCAAGACTTACCTCTTTATAAGACGTTTCAGCCCGCAAGGCAGTCACACAGCTATTTTCCAGCTGCGTAATGTTCCCTTGGTAAAGCTGCGACCATACCTTAGATACGGGTGTATCGATCGGAGAAACCGTTTTGATCTCTGTTTCGACCCCTGCACGTTTTGCGGCGTTCAGGAATGCCTTTGCTGTCTCCCCTGCCTTTTGGAATGCCATATGCTCAGAGCCCGGCCCATCACAGTTGATACTGACGACCACAAGGGGAGATGCACAGATAAGGTGGTTAAGGATCGCCATATGCTGCCGTGTAAAGTCCGGGAAACCGTCTATGTAAAAGACGTGGTTTTCTGCAAAATTGCTCTCCTGGAGCTGCTCCAAAAGCCAAGTCATTTGGTCTCTGGGATCCCGCTTTCCGTGAGATGTGATCCCCTCATAGGCATCATAAAGAAGTGCAAGCTCCGACAGTTTTTGGGCAAATACCCCCTCACAGCGGCTTGACGCGCTTTGCAGATCCTCAGGCGTAATACAGCACCGCTTAAACTCGTCCACCGCATCCACAAGCCCGGTCAAAAATTCCGGCTTGGTCTCCACCGCTGCATAGGCTTTCAAGCTTCCCCGCAGCTGACCGGCCACAGCCGCCATCGCTACAACGCGGCCGCCATTATCGAGGCATTCCTCCGGCGCGATCTTCGTATATTCCGAAACCCGCTGGGTCAGCCTTGTAAAGGACAATACCTCTGCGTAGCGGCTGGTGGAGTCACCGGCTGTGACACAAAGTCTGCGCTCCATATCGTGGCTGATGAGTTCCGGGACCATAAGGATTCTGTTTTCCCGTTCTTTATTCACATCATCCGTAAGCTGTCTTAAAACCTCATTACGGTTAGCCACCCAATCGGTGCCTAAAATAATCCGGAGCATTCATCCACCTCTTTTCTCTTTTTATAACCATTATACCACATCGGCGGAAGATTTGTAGTGCTAATTTACCGATTATAGAAGAATTTCTCCGCCTGACCAATCAGGTCGAGTACAAAAAAGCGGAATTGGTATTTCCCTGTGATGCCGCCGGATAAAGAATCTGAAAATCCTGCACCGGTAGCTACATCGTTAATCGTCTCTCCCGCTGCAGGCAAACACAGGGATGGAAAAACTACGCACCACCAGTTTTTCCCTTCCCCCGCCCCCAATTCGATGCGGAGCGAGGAATAGATACCGGATGGGAGCGTGAATGTGTCATACGTCCGGATATCGAAGGTCTCTTCTGTTAAGGTGGCATGAACTGTCATATCCGTCCCCTCAGCAGAAAGAACATTTTTGGCTACCGTCTCCAGTTCCGAAAGATGATCACCAATGACCTGCCGGGCATCCTGTGCAGTTTCCGTCTCCTCCAGCAGCTCCATTAAGTATCCGTTTACAGCATCCCGTACACGCAGCTTTTGGGCTTGGTCTGCATCACTGTCGGAATTAGCGACAACGTGCAATCTGATTACTTCGTTTCGCAGTTGTTGCTTGTCGTGATAACAGGTTACGCCATAAAAGAGAGCTAGGAAAAGGATAGAGATGATTACAAAAGAGATCGTTTTTTTCATAAAAAACATCGTCCATACTGAAATAACTCCAGTATGGACGGATTTTGGGAAATTTATACAGGTTTTGTAATATAGACTTGGGGATAATTTTCACGAAGCATATTGCAGATCACGGCCGCATATTCAAAGCTCTCCACAATAGCAAAAACCGCAGAGCCGGAACCGGTCATTTGGTAACCGACAGCACCGTAGCTGTTAAAAATGGATTTAATATAGTTGATTTCAAGATGCTCCTCTGTTACAACAGGGTCAAAAACATTACAGAGATTTTCCGCGATCTTGCCAAGATCTCCTGCCAAAAGTGCACTTTCCATTGCCTGATGATCCGGGCGGCGGGCAATGACCTTTTCGTCAATCTTACGGTAAAGCTCTGGTGTTGAGGAAGAAAAGTCAGGTTTACAAATCACAATGCAGCAATCTTCCGGCATATCCGGGAGCTTTCGAAGTCGCTCGCCCCGTCCCTCCGCCATAGCCGTTCCGCAAACGGTACAAAACGGCACATCACTGCCAACCATTGCGCCGATCTCTGCCAGCGCAAGAATAGAAAACGGATAGCCGTAATGCCGGTTCAGTGCGCGGAGCACTGCAGCCGCATCAGCACTGCCGCCGCCAAGTCCCGCTTCGGATGGGATTCTTTTCGTAATACGAATTTCCAAACCGTCAGGATCTTTTCCGGCTGCGTCAAAGAATACTTGGGCAGCTTTCCAAGCCAAATTCCGCTCATCCGCCGGAATCCCCTCTTTGTCACAAAGTAGCTGCCAGGGCTTCCCTGTTCCAATATCGATCTCAATGTCATCCCGCAAGGAAACGGTCTGCATAATGCTGCGAATATCGTGATACCCGTCGTCCCGCTTATCCAGTACGTCCAGCGTCAGATTGATTTTCGCAAATGCGCTTTCCTGTAATGTTACCATAACTGCCTCCATCTACATTTTTCTCTATTATAGCAGAACAATTTCGATTTTTCAACGCATATTCTCTATTATCAAAGACATACTAAGCCTATCCAAATGAAAAATGGAGGTAAAAGTATGGATACTTTGGCATTGATCCTTTCGATCATCGGCTCTCTTAACTGGGGTCTTGTGGGTCTGTTCCAGTTCGATCTGGTCGCCTGGCTTTTCGGCGGCACAGGGGCTCTGCTTGCGCGTATTGTCTACACAGTCATCGCCCTTGCAGGTGTTTGGTGCATCACCTCTTTCTTCCGAAGAGATTTTATGCAGGAAGCCCACTAAAGGAAAAGGCAGTACTGCCAAAAAAGCAGTACTGCCGCAAAATTATTTGCTTACTGTGCAGCCGCAGAAACGCGGATCACACACTTGATAGTCTCGCCATCATGGGTAGCAGTAAGATTCACACGGCCGGTTGCAGCACCGGTAACCTTCTGCCCATCTATGGTAACGATGCCTTCCTTGTCAGCAGTCCACTCAACAGTGATCTTGGTGCCGTCTGCATCCTTCAGGTAGAGGTTAACACTTTCGCCTACGCGGATGGTCGCATCGTGATCGTCTTCGGGGCCATAGGTGTTCCACAGGGTATACTTACCGGAGTTAACAGTACCGTTATCCTCCTCTACACCGCCGTTACCGCCGGCAGCCGTAAAGCTGCAGCGAACGACACATTCCAGCTTCTGGCCTTCATACTCAGCATAGATATTCGCAACGCCGGGGCCGACAGCCGTGGCAATACCGTTAACAAAGGTAACGACTGCTTCATTAGAAGAAGTAAAGGTCACAAGGCTTACATCCACAGTACCTGTGTAAACACGCCACTTCTCACCCACACTAAAGAGAGTGAAGTCCTCACGGTTCAAGCTGATGGAAGCAGCAGGATTCGTGGGGGGCTCGGTCTCGGGCTCCATTGTGCATACAACTTCGCAGGTTGCGGTGATGCTGCCACAGGTCACGGTAATGGTTGCATTACCGGGGCCGATGGCTACCAGCTCGCCAACCTCGTCCACAGTGACGACTGCGGGATCGCTGGTGGTAAAGACCAGCCGATCGGTGGTATCTGCAGGCTCGCAAACAGCAGAAAGCTGCTTTGTCGCACCAACTGCATCGAATACAACATTGGTATCAGACAGAGTAATACCCGTACAGGATACCGTAGGATTGGTGGGAGGCTCGGTGGGCGGAAGTGTAGGCGGCTCAGTCGGATCAACAGAAGGATTGTTGCTGCCACCGGACAGAAGTAATACAACGAGAACAACAGCCAGAACTGCAACTGCCGCAATGATCGCGATCAGCTTCACATCAGGTCCCTTCTTCTTGGTGCTCTTCCTGCGCTGCGGTGCGCTGGGCTTACGTGCGGGACGCTCTTCACGCTCAACACGTGGTGCTGCAGTGGTCTCAACGTCAGATTCGGGTGTGTTGTAACGTACACTACCGCATACAGGACAACGGGAAGATGTTTCCGGATAAGCAGCTCCGCAAACATCACATACGATTTTACTCATAAAATTACCCCACTTTCATTTTGTTTTTGTCATTATAGCATTTCATTCCGATGAATACAACAGTTTTTCAAAAAATTTTTAGAGAATTTTGCAATCAATTATGATATTTAGTAGCGGGCACAGTTTCCTAAACACAATATCTTGGCAATTCCACATTCCACAAATTTCCGTCTCAGCCGGCGAAAAAGCGCTACGACATAATATTTAAAAGCTATCAACAGGATTCAATGGAATTTTCCATATTAAGTACTTAGTATGAAAATATACAACCAAAAGGAGGCTAAAAGTATGTCAAAGGAACAATTATCTCCCTTGTTGGAGCATTACATATTGGGCGAACCATACTCGGTCCGAAAAGGGGCTTGGTGCTACGGTGCGACCGAAAAAGACACCGGGGATAGCTTCATTGCAAAGGTACGATCATTCCCGCCCTTTCCTGCCGTCACGGATGCCTTTTTACTGGCGGGCACATTTAAAAATGCAGACGATGCAGATGCCTACTACAAAGAGGAAGCCCGGGGACTTTGCAAACAGGCAGCAATTCTCAACGCCCTTTCCCACAGTGAGTATTTCTCTCACTTTTCATTCTGTCAAACAGTAAAGCGCCCAGACATTGGCTACGATGTTTGGCTTCTCTCTCCGTTCCGACTGACGCTTGCCGCCATATTCGAAAAAAGCCGTCTTCCAACGGATATTGCTCTGGAGCTGGGGATCTCACTTTGCCGCGGTATGCAGCAGTGTCGGGAGATGGGATTTCTCTATACCGGAATTAAACCGGAAAACATCTATGTTTCGGGTAAAGGAACATTCCAGATCGGAGATACTGGTTTTGTTTCCCTACCGTCCCTCCCCTATGCACCGCTTCCAGACGGGTACTCCACCGTCTATGCGCCACCTGAGTGTCGGGACTGCTACAGCAAGATCAGCGCAAATACAGATGTATACAGCATCGGTGCCGTATTATATCAGGCCTTTAATGGCGGAAAACTGCCGGATAAACTTACCGATCCTCCTATTTATGCAGGAAAAGACATCATTTCAGTCATTATGAAGGCCTGTGCTTCCTCACCGGAGAAACGCTTTAAAGACCCGGATGAAATGCTGTGCGAACTGGAAAGCTGCAAAGAAATTTCCAAAAAGGAATAAAATAAATTTCAAAAATCTTACAAATCCTATTGCAAAATGCGACACCGGGTGCTATAATCACAGCATATTTTAGTAGGAGGAAGTCCTATGAACACGATTTCCGTTGCAGCACGCTTTTATTTTGGCTACTATTACTTTTTTAGCAAAAGGTAATAGTGTCTTGTGTTGCCCGGATTTTTAAATTCCAACCTTGATTTCAGGCGCTGCACAG
>JAZSDE010000045.1:0-3249 GCA_045531015.1 Faecousia sp. | reverse complement strand
CCAGCAGGCTCATCTCGTCTGCGTGGAAGATAGTGGGAACCATCAGACCGCGGGGGGTATCCACAGCCACGCCCAGGTTGACGTGGTTAAAGATGCGGATAGAGTTATCATCCAGCATATTGGCGTTCAGGTCGGGATGGTTCAGCAGTGTACGGGAAACAGCGTACAGAACGATGTCGCCCAAGGTAATGCCGGCATACTCGCCACCGGCAGCCTTAAGCTGCTTGCGGTAATTCAGAATTGCAGTAGCATCGAAGGAAGTATTGTGGGTCAGCTGCGCCATGGTGTGAAGGCTGGTCGTCATGGACTTGCTGATGGCACGGCGAATGCCGCTGAACTTCACATCCCTGTACTCCTCGGCTGCAGGTGCAGTAGCTGCGACGGCAGATGCGGTGGGAGCAGTCGCGGCAGCGTAAGCTGCGGGATTTTCCATAATCTTGCGGATATCCCGTTCAATAATGCGGCCGTTGGGACCGGTGCCGGTAGCAAGCGCCACATTGACACCTGCGCTCTCAGCTAACTTTGCAGCTCTGGGAGAGATGGGCGCGCTGGCCTTTGCGGGCACAACAGGTGCAGCAGCAACAGGAGTGGCCTCGGCAGTGGCAGTAGGAGCAACCTCGACAGTCTCGACAACAGCGGGAGCGGCGCCGGGCTTCAGGCAATCGGTGGGCTCACCGTGGGGGCCAACCGCACAGACATTCTCCATACAGGGAACCTCGTCGCCCTCTTCAAAGAAGATGGCCAGCAGCTCGCCCTCTGCAGTGGACTCGCACTCGAAGGAAGCCTTGTCAGTCTCGTAAGTAAAGAGGATATCGCCAACCTTGACGGGATCGCCGATCTTCTTGAGCCACTCGCCAATGATGCAGCTCTCGACGGTGATACCGGCCTTGGGCATAATTACTGCGCTGGCCTTGGTATTGCATACGGCTGCAGGTGCGGCTGCGGCGGCAGGTGCAGCGGCTGCAGGTGCGGCAGCCTCAGCAGGTGCAGCAGAGCCACCCTTGAGCGCAGAGCAGTCCTCGCCGGGGTTACCCACAGCGCAGACATTTACGAGGCAGGGTACTTCGTCGCCTTCCTCAAAGAAGATCTCCAAAAGAGTACCTTCTGCGGTGGATTCACATTCAAAACTTGCTTTGTCCGTCTCGTAAGTAAACAAAACGTCGCCAACCTTAACCGGATCGCCGACCTTTTTTACCCATTCGCCGATGATACAGCTCTCGACGGTGATGCCCGCTTTGGGCATAATTACTGCGTTTGCCAAAATAGTTCCTCCTTGTGGTCATAGTGTTTGTTATAGCCTGTTAATTGTAACACAACTTAACATTCCCGTCAACTGGAATTTATAAGAAAGTGTTACTATTACAGGATTTTGGCAGCAAAAAGCCTCCCCGTCGGGAGGCTTTTTCATTATACAATTTTCACGCCGCATCTCGCTGCTTCCTCGGCAAAGGCTGCAGGTACAGTGCCGTCGGTAATGACATAGTTCACATCCGGAAGCTTTGCAAAGGTGTAGGGCATCAAACAGTTAAACTTATCGCTGCCGCACATAATCACACTCCTGTGGGCTTTTTTGATTGCCAGCCGCTTTACCAGCATATCCCCTTCCGTGCCGCAGGTGAAACCTGCATCTATGCTGCAGCCGGACACACCGATAAAGGCCATATCAATGTTCATTTTTTCCAGCATTTCCAAGGTGTTATGGCCGGATAAGGCCAAATTCTTCCGATTTATCATACCGCAGCACAGCGTCACCGTAGGGTTATGAAGCCGGCACAGCTCAATGGCAATGTTCGGGCCGGTTGTAATGATATTGAGATTCATATCCGGTAAGTTCCGAGCAAGTGTCAGATTGGTGGTGCTGGCATCCAGAAAAATAGATGTATGGGGCTGCAAAAGGGCCATCGCTTTTTCTGCGATCACCAGCTTGCCTGCATTATTGTCCCGCATACGCACATTGAATTCCGGGTCGCCTGTATGGCGCACGGATTTGGCACCTCCCCGGAATTTCACCAGCACGCCCCGACTTTCCAGCGCATCTAAGTCCCGATGGATAGTCATAAGGGATACATCCGGAAGCAGCGCCTGCAGTTCCTTAATGGTAGCAACATTATGATCTTCAACAAATTCCTTGATCCGTTCCTGTCGAATGTTATTCATCGTTTTCTCCTGTGCTATTTATCACTTTTTATAACAATAAAATAACATTTATACCGCCTATTTGTCAACCAGTTTTTTTGATTTTTCATAAATATCACGCTTTTGGGCAGAATTGCAGTTGCATTTTTAATGTTACGTTGTTATAATATACGGGTGATTCCTTGACATTAAAACATTTTGTAACATTCTGAAAAAGGAGCGTCTTTCAATGATCATTACGCAGAAGAAACCCATCGAAGAAGTTATGGCTATGGTTGGCGACGCAAAGACCGTTGCCATCGTTGGCTGCGGCAGCTGCGCTACCGCCTGCCAGACCGGCGGTGAGCCCCAGATCGCAGAACTGACTGCTATTTTAGAGGGTGCCGGCAAAAAGGTCGTCGCTACCGCCGTATGCGACTACTGCTGCATGAACTTAGGCGTCAAGGCCAAGATGAAGGCCATCAATGCCGCAAATCCCGACTGTGTCATCTGCATGAGCTGTGGCGACGGCGTACAGTGTGTTGCCAAGAACGCAGGCACTGCCCCCGTTTACCCCTCCAACGACACAATGTACTTAGGCGAAGCTGTCCGTTTCGGCGTTTGGGAAGAGGCCTGTCGTTTCTGCGGTCAGTGTGTGCTGGGTCAGACCGGTGCCATTTGTCCCATCACCCAGTGCGCCAAGAGCCTTGTTAACGGCCCCTGCGGCGGTCAGAAAAACGGCAAGTGCGAGGTCAATCCCGAGAATGACTGCGCTTGGATCAAGATCTACGAGCGTCTGCAGGCAACGAATCAGCTCCATAAGCTGATGCAGACCCGTGAAGACAAGGGCTACGAGAAGGTTGCATATCCCAGAACGATCAGCTTGAGGGGGAAGAAATAATGAGCGTATTAAAAGAAGTATTAGAAGCCGGTAAGTTCGGCGTTACCGCCGAAATGGCACCTCCCAAGGGTTATGACTTTACTGAGCAGATGGAAGCTGCCGAAATTCTTCGCGGCAAGGTCCACGCTGTAAACGTTACCGATATGCAGTCCGCCTGCCTGAAGGCGACCGGCCTTGGCCTGTGCATCAAGCTCAAGCAGGCAGGTCTGGAGCCCATTTTGCAGATGACCGGC
>JAZSDE010000033.1:0-6554 GCA_045531015.1 Faecousia sp. | reverse complement strand
GGCAAAGGCCGCTGTAATGTAACAAATAATTGCACTGCCCGGGAGGTGCTGGAAAACATCCCTCGAAACGGACGTTTTTTGTACAGCGCAATGGAGTCTTGCCCACCGGAAAAGGTGATGGCCTTTTTTGAGGAAAACGGCTGTGCCCTCAAAACCGAGCGGGGAAACCGTGTCTTTCCCGTAACTGACCGTTCATCTTCGGTATTGGAAGCCTTGCGCAATAAAATGCACCGCTTGGGCGTAACAGTAAAAACCGCCCGTGCAGAGGAGATCCTCACGGAAAACGGCTGTATTTGCGGCGTCCGCGCCGGGGGAGAGGACATACCCGCCTCTTGGGTGATCTTAGCAACCGGCGGCTTATCCTATCCTACCACCGGCTCTACCGGTGACGGCTATAAAATGGCGCAGGAGCTGGGACATACGGTCATTCCCACAGAGGGTTCGCTTGTTCCCTTAGAGGAAAAAGGAGGGGACTGTGCCCAGATGCAGGGACTTAGTCTTCGCAATGTGGGCGTGAAGCTGACAGACAGCAAGGGCAAGGTGCTTTATAAAGACTTTGGCGAACTGCTTTTCACCCACTTTGGTGTGTCCGGGCCGACCGCCCTTTCTGCCAGCGCCCACCTAAAGGGCGAAAACTGCCGTCTGATCTTAGATTTGAAACCGGCATTAGATGAGGGGAAACTGGATGCCCGGCTGCTGCGGGATTTGGAGCAGTACAAAAACCGCTCTATGGAAAATGCGCTGACGGACATCTTGCCCCGGTCTATGATCCCCGTGATCCTTCACCGGGCAGAAGTCCCAGCGTCCTTGCAGGCAAACGCCCTTACCAAACAGCAGCGCCGGCAATTACTTTCCCTTATGAAGGCATTTCCTGTGGATATCGCAGGAAAAAGGCCTGTTTCCGAGGCGATCATCACCAGCGGCGGTATCAAGGTGTCAGAGGTAGACCCGAAAACAATGATGTCAAAGATAGTGCCGGGACTGTACTTTGTGGGAGAAATATTGGATTGCGATGCTTATACCGGCGGCTTTAATTTGCAGATCGCCTGGGCAACGGCTTACGCGGCCGGAAGTTCTGTAAAACGCGGTTGACAAAAGTGGGGGAATGTAATAAAATATCCCCGTATCCATAGCCTGAAAGAATCAGATGCCCACTTGGACGGGTTCGGGTTATATCGCTCAGGCTAAGCAAAAAATTTGGAGGCAAACAGATATGTACGAAAAACTTGTAGCTTATGCATCCCAGCAGCTGGAGATCAATGCAGACGACATTACTCCGGATACTACATTTGCAAGCCTTGGTATCGATTCTCTGGACATCGTAGAGATGATCATGGATCTGGAGAGCGAGCTGGGCGTCGAACTGGAAATGGAAGATCAGAAGATCACCACCTTCCAGGAGCTGGCTGATTTTATTGACGCTAAGGTAAACTAAGAAAAATACCCTTGTTGCAGCGACCGGCTTGTAACAAGGTCGCACTAACCGGGGAGTTAGCGGTGCCCTGTACCTGCAATCCGCTATAGCAGGGGTGAATTCCCACACCCGGGCCAGTCAAGTGCTGTCCGGACCATATAAGTGGCGTTGAAGGGACGGTCTCGCGCAACGGAACCCCGTGAACCATGTCAGGTGGGGAACCAAGGAGCATTAAGCGGATCTTTCCGTGTGCCGCGGGGCTGCCGTTCCCGAGCCGGCTGTATGGAAACCGAGTGTTTGGCTCGTTCAAATGTGGGTGTGCGATCTTGTTATGAGCCGGTTGCGCATTGCACTGAGAAAGGAGGCGCAAAATGTATCAGGCGTTATACCGAAAATACCGTCCCCAGACCTTTGACGATTTGGTAGGTCAGTTGGCGGTGACACAGACCCTAAAGACCCAAGTGGCGTCCGGGCGGCTGAGCCACGCCTATTTATTTACCGGCTCCCGCGGTACCGGTAAGACCAGCAGCGCCAAGATTTTGGCGAAAGCAGTAAACTGTGAGAATCCCCAAAACGGTAATCCCTGTAACTGCTGCCCCTCCTGCCGCGCCATCGATTCCGGCGCCTGTATGGACGTGCTGGAGATCGATGCCGCATCCAATAACGGCGTAGACAATGTCCGGGATCTGCGGGACGATGCGATCTATTCGCCCTCCCAGGTAAAAATGCGTGTGTACATCATCGATGAGGTGCATATGCTCTCCATCTCGGCCTTTAATGCGCTGCTGAAGATCATTGAGGAGCCGCCGGAGCATTTGCTCTTTATCTTAGCAACCACAGAACTGCACAAGGTCCCGGCAACCATTCTGTCCCGGTGTCAGCGGTTTTCTTTCCGCCGCATCAGTCAGGAGGACATTGCCGCCCGGCTTCAATATGTGTCTTATCAGGAAAATATCGACCTGACCGATTCTGCCGCCCGGGTGCTTGCGCGCCTTGCTGACGGCGGTATGCGTGACGGTCTGAGTCTGCTCGATCAGTGCGCCTCTGCGACCCAGGGTGAACTAAATTCTGAGCGGGTGTACGCGTGCCTTGGCATTGCCGGTATTCAGGAGTGCGGCAAACTGATGGCCGCTATCTCCAAGCACGATACGGCTACCGCGCTGTCGCTGCTGAACCGTTTCTATGCCGAGGGCAAGGAATTAGGTGCGCTGCTGGATGAAATGGCCTGTCTTACCCGGGACTTTATGGTCTTAAAAGCAGCACCCAAAGAGGGGATTTCGCTCCTTTCCGGTGTGGCCTCCGATGAGGAGACAAAGGCACTGAGTGACGCCTTTTCTGCCGGAGAGCTGAGCCGGATGCTGAATCTTATTCAGCAGACTGTCAGCGGTTTTACCAGAAGCAGCAGCCGCCGGATGGATGCGGAGATGTGTATCATTAATCTGTGCCAGCCGGAGCTGAGTTTGGAGGCAGAAGCCATAAACGCCCGCCTTACAAGGCTGGAAGAACAGATTCGCGCCAGTGTGGCAGCAGCCCCCGGGGCAGCGCCTGCACCTGCGCCTGAAAAGAAGAAAGAAAAACCCGTTCCTACACCGAAAGTAGAGGAAGCATCTGCGCCTGTGCAGGAAGCACCGGCAGAAGCACCTGTGGGCTTTTGGACGGAGGTGGCGACCCAAATTCGGCAGGAATTGACAGCCCCGGCAGTTCGCGGCTATTTTGCCCCCAATCCCAATGCGGCGGTGCAGGGGGTTTTGGTAGGGGACAGGCTGGAGCTTCGATGTGATAACGCATTCGTGCTGGGCTTTGTCAATAAGCCGGAGATCTTACAGCTGGCTGCCCGAAAGGCATCCGGCATATTAGGCCGTCCGGTGCAGGCGGTGGTAGTGGATAAAAACAGTGCCGCTTCCGACGGGATGGAGCATTTTCTGAAATTCGGAAAAGAGCATCCAGAGCATATTCGTATTAAATAATTACAGTTAGGAGTTTTTAAGTATGGCAAAAGGTGGATTTCGCGGTATGCCCGGTGGCGGTATGAACCAGATGGCAATGGTGAAGCAGGCGCAAAAGATGCAGCAGGATATGCTGCGTATGCAGGAAGAGCTGGAAAATAAGGTCTTTACTGCCAGCGCAGGCGGCGGTATGGTGACCGCCAGCGTTTCCGGCAGCCGGGAACTGAAGAATTTAGAAATTAAGCCTGAGGCAGTGGATCCCGATGATGTGGAGATGCTGCAGGATATGATCATTGCTGCAATCAACGAGGCAATGCGAGCCGCCGAGACCGAGTCTCAGAACAATATGGCAAGACTGACCGGCGGTATGAA
The DNA here is from genome assembly GCA_045531015.1 of Faecousia sp. Lineage (GTDB taxonomy): Bacteria > Bacillota > Clostridia > Oscillospirales > Oscillospiraceae > Faecousia. The sequence goes on along the minus strand of JAZSDE010000033.1, from coordinate 2,822 downwards.
CTTAGGCGGTCTGTTCTGATGCAGTACTTTCCCGCAGCTCTGCAGGAGCTGACTGATCATTTTGCCCGGCTTCCCGGTATTGGCGGCAAGACCGCCCAAAGACTGGCATTCCACGTGCTCAGCCTGCCGGAAGGGGAGGCACAGGCCTTTGCCAATGCCATTTTAGATGCCAAAAGCGCGGTGCATACCTGCTCCGTCTGTCAAAATCTGACGGATCGGGAAATTTGCCCGATCTGCGACGATCCCGGACGGGATAAGGGCGTGATCTGCGTGGTGGCTGACCCCCGGGATGTGATCGCTATGGAGCGCTCCCGGGAGTTTAATGGGGTATACCACGTGCTTCACGGTGTGATCTCACCGCTCAACCATGTGACCCAGGAGGATATCCGCATCCGGGAGCTTCTTTCCCGGGTGGCAAGTGGAGATGTCCGCGAGATCATTATGGCCACGAATCCTGATACAGAGGGAGAGGCCACGGCAATGTACATTTCCCGGCTTTTGCGGCCTATGGAGATCAAGGTGACAAGACTTGCCTACGGTGTACCCGTTGGCAGTCAGCTGGAGTATGCCGACGAGGTGACCCTTTCCCGGGCCTTGGAGGGCAGACGAGAAATATAACAAAAACCGGGGGAAATCCCCGGTTTTTGCTGTTATGCAGCCATTACAGGTGTATGAGCGCACCAAACAGCCTCCCCTGTGTAAGGGGAGGTGGGCAAAATCTTCGATTTTGCTCGGAGGGGTTGACAATCCCTCAGTCACGCTGTTCGCGTGACAGCTCCCTTTGCACAAGGGAGCCTTTGACAAAAGAGTGATAGACTGGAGGTGTTTTTATGCCCAATAGAGAGACGGTGCGGATCGTGCCTGATGCAAAAACGGCAGTGCTGATGATCCACGGGATCTGCGGCACGCCTAACCATTTTCGGGCACTGCTGCCGTTGGAGAATGCAGTTCCTGCGGATTGGTCCCTTTATAACATTGTACTGGACGGACATTGTGAGGATGTGCCTGCCTTTGGAAAAACTTCTATGAAAAAGTGGAAGGCACAGACGGAAAGTCTTTTTGAGGCGCTTTGCGATACATACGAAAATATCATCCTTGTGGGACATTCTATGGGTACGCTGCTATCGGTCCGTCAGGCACTGCGGCGGCCGGAAAAGGTAAGGCTTCTCTTTATGGTGGCGGCTCCCACACCGCCTTTTGTGCGGCTCAGCGCAGCGAGCTACGCCGTAGGGTTGGCATTTGGCATAAAGAAGGAAAAAGCCCCCGTCTATAACGCAATGGCGGTTGCCTGCGGTATGAAGCTGACGCCAAAACTGTGGCGATACATTCCGTGGATTCCCCGGATGGTGGAATTGCTACGGGAGTGTAGCGCAGTTTCCAAGCTATATAAGGATTTGCAAGTGCCTTGTATTGCGTGGCAATCGGAGAAGGACGAGCTTGTAGCCCGCCGTTCCATCAAGGTCTTGCAAAAATGTGGTAGGGTAGAAGTCCATACGCTGCCAAATTCCACCCATTTCTATTACACAGAAGCAGGGCAAAAGCAGGTAGTGGATAGCTTCTGCAATGCCTGTAAAGCAATATGAAAAACACGCCCGGCCGGGCGTGTTTTTTTACAGCTTACTGTAGGTCTTGTCCAAGAAGCGCTGGGCGGTGATGATGGCGCGCTTGTGGGTGCCTTCGCCGATCTTGCCCGCTTCATCGTAGGCTTCCACCTTGAAGGTTACGATGGGACCCTCCACCGCGATGACCTCGGCTTCTGCCCGTACTTCCAGACCCACCGGGGTGGCGGAGATGTGGGAGATATTAAGCTCTGTGCCAACAGAGGTTTTTTCTTCCGGGAGTGCTTCTGCGATGGCTTCGCAGGCTGCGCCTTCCATTAAAGCCACCATACAAGGGGTGGCGTAAACCAGCAAGCTGCCGGAGCCGACCTCCAAAGCGGTATCCTCACGCTCTACTTCTGTATAGGCTGTGCCCTTCATTCCAACAATAATTTCCATAGTTTATCCTCCTTTTTTCTACACTATAATGAAAATATGGGCGGGTGTCAAGAAAGGGTTGCTATTTTTTTACGGGTGATTTATAATATAGACAAATATTAGAAAGAGGTGCTTTCTATGGGCGTCTACGACAAACTGAATCTCACAATGCTCTGCGATTTTTATGAGCTGACCATGGGCAACGGCTACTTCGAAAATGGCTATAAGGACCGGATCTGCTATTTCGATGTATTTTTCCGCAAATGTCCCGACGGCGGCGGCTTTGCCATTGCGGCAGGCCTCCAGCAGATCGTAGAGTATATTCAGGATCTCCATTTCTCCGAGGAGGATATCGAATATCTTCGCGGCAGAAATCTCTTTACGGAGGGCTTTTTGGAGTACCTGAAGGATTTCCGTTTTACAGGTGACATTTGGGCAGTTCCCGAGGGTACACCCATTTTCCCCAACGAGCCCATTATGACCATCCGGGCGCCGGCTATTCAGGCGCAGCTCATTGAGACCTTTATCCTGCTGTCCGTCAATCACCAGAGCCTGATCGCCACCAAGGCGAACCGGGTAGTCCGGGCGGCTCAGGGGCGGACGGTGCTGGAATTTGGATCCCGTCGCGCCCAGGGCGCAGACGCGGCCATTCTGGGCGCAAGAGCGGCCTATATCGGCGGCTGTAACGGTACGGCTTGTACCATTTCCGACCAGCTTTTCGGCGTGTATGCCGGCGGCACCATGGCCCACGCCTGGGTGCAGATGTTCGATACAGAGCTGGAGGCCTTTGAGGCATACTGCAAGATGTATCCCAACAATGCAACCTTGCTGGTAGATACCTACAAT
>JAZSDE010000081.1:0-19322 GCA_045531015.1 Faecousia sp. | reverse complement strand
ACCGGTGCAGGCGGCGTCCTGTGCGGCGATATGGCTCGCGCTTACGCCCAGGCCGGCGCCAAGGTTGCCGCTCTGGATTTGAACGAAGAGGCTGTCAAGAAGCTGGCAAGCGAACTCACCGCAGAAGGCTTCACCTGCATTGGCTACAAGGCAAATGTTCTTGACCCCGTAGCTCTTGAAGAAGTGCATCAGGCAGTTCTCCGTGACTTGGGTCCCTGTGACATTCTCGTTAACGGAGCCGGCGGCAACAACCCCCGGGCAACTACCGACAATGAGTATCAACACGAAGCCAAGGAAGGCGGCAAGTCCTTCTTTGACTTAGATCCCAACGGTGTGGACTTTGTGTTCAAGCTGAACTTCCAGGGCACCCTGCTGCCCACCCAGACCTTCGCCAAGGATATGGTGGCAAGAAAATCCGGCAACATTATGAACATCTCCTCTATGAACGCTTATATTCCGCTGACCAAGATCCCCGCTTACTCCGCGGCCAAGGCCGGTATTTCCAACTTCACCCAGTGGCTGGCTACCCACTTTGCAGGCACCGGCATCCGCTGCAACGCCATTGCTCCCGGCTTCTTAGTTTCTAACCAGAACCGCGCACTGCTGTTTAACGAGGATGGCACACCCACCGCCCGTTCCGCTAAGATCCTGAACGGTACACCTATGGGTCGTTTCGTCGACTCCGAGGAGCTGCTGGGTGGTCTGTTCTTCCTGACGGACGACAAGGCTGCTTCCGCCATCACCGGCGTGGTGCTGCCTATCGACTGCGGCTTTGCTGCTTACTCCGGCGTGTAATCAGGAGGAGAAAAATGACTGTAATGGAAAGATTTGCCCGTGTCGGCATTGTTCCTGTGGTTGTTCTTGACGATGCCAAGGACGCGGTCGCTACCGCGAACGCAATGCTAAATGGCGGCGTAGATGTGATGGAGATCACTTTCCGCACCGCTGCCGCTCCCGATGCTATCCGCGCTGTCAGCGAAAACTGCCCCGATATGCTGGTTGGTGCCGGCACCATTTTGACACTGGAGCAGTGTAAGAAGGCGGTGGAGATGGGCGCAAAGTTCATCGTCTCCCCTGGCTTTGATGCTGAGGTCGTTTCTTGGTGTGTGGAAAACAACATTCCCGTAACACCCGGCTGTGTCACTCCCACCGAGATCACTGCCGCCCTCAAGTTTGGCCTGAAGGTCATTAAGTTCTTCCCTGCCAATGTTTACGGCGGTCTGAACGCAATGAAGAACCTGGCAGCTCCCTTTGTGGGCATTAAGTTCCTGCCCACCGGCGGTGTGAACGCCGCTAACATTCGGGAGTACATCGACGCTCCCTTTATCCACGCCGTCGGCGGCAGCTGGGTCTGCCCCAAGGCTGACATTGCCGCGGGCAATTTTGAGAAGATCACCGCACTTTGTGCCGAAGCCCGTCAGGCAGCCTTCGGTTAATCTCAGGAGGTTTTTACTATGGCTAAAATTATTACCTTTGGCGAGCTGATGCTCCGCCTCCAGCCCTACAACTACGAGCGTTTTGTTCAGTGCGACCACGTAGAGTTCACCTTCGGCGGCGGTGAAGCCAACGTTGCTGTGTCTCTGGCTAATTACGGCCTGGATGCCGCTTATGTCACCAAGCTCCCCACCCACGCCATCGGTCAGGCGGCTGTCAACTCTCTGCGCCGTTACGGTGTGGACACCTCTAAGATCGTCCGCGGCGGCGACCGCGTTGGCATCTACTTCAATGAAAAGGGCGCTTCTCAGCGTGGCTCTGTCTGCATTTACGACCGCGCCAATTCCGCGATTGCTAAGGCATCCTGCGAGGATTTCGATTGGGAAGCCATCTTCGAGGGTGCCGAGTGGTTCCACTTCACCGGTATCACTCCCGCGCTGGGCGGCAATATGGTGGAGATTTGCAAGCAGGCTTGTAAGGCCGCCAAGGCCCGGGGTATCAAGATCTCCTGTGACCTGAACTACCGTGGAAAGCTCTGGACCCGCGCAGAAGCCCGGGAAGCTATGACCGAGCTGTGCCAGTATGTTGACGTCTGCATCTCCAACGAGGAGGACGCCAAGGACGTATTCGGCATTGAGGCAGAAGCTACCGATATTTACGGTGGCAGCCTGAACCACGAGGGCTACAAGTCCGTTGCTAAGCAGCTGGCCGACAAGTTTGGCTTTGAGATGGTGGCCATCACGCTGCGCGAGAGCCACTCCGCATTTGACAACGGCTGGAGCGCAATGCTCTATAATGTAGCAAAGAACGAGTACTGCTTCTCCAAGAAGTACGACCTGCACATCATCGACCGCGTTGGCGGCGGCGACAGCTTCGGCGGCGGTCTGATTTACTCCCTGCTGACCGGCAAAGACACCCAGGCAGCTGTTGAGTTCGCAGTTGCGGCTTCTGCCCTGTAGCACTCCATCGAGGGTGACTACAATATGGTCACCGTTGCTGAGGTAGAAAAGCTGGCCGGCGGCGACGGTTCCGGCCGCATCCAGCGGTAATTCATAAAAAATAGCGGGGGATTCCATTTGGAACCCTCCGCTATTTTTTTATTTAGATTTCCGGCAGCGAGGCAGCCGCTACAGACTGTCCCACCCGGCGTGCTTTTTCGTCCGGGAGTGCCGGCAGCAGCTTTTCTGCACATTCCGGGTATTCGTCTGCAAGAACGCGCTTGGCCTCTGCAAGGATCAGATCGCCGCCCTTGCCGGACATCACACGGCCAAGCAACAGTACGTGCTTGCAACGATACAGCTCGTAGTAGTAGGCTAACGTGTGACCCAAATAGGTGCCGATGGAGCGGTAGACCTTTTCTGCCTGTTCGCTTCCCTCTTCCATAAGGGACTGCACCACTTTCAGCTTTTCAGCCGGAGAGAGGGTTTCGTCCAGTTCGATACCCGCTCGGGGCGCCAGCTTAATGACACCATCCTGAGAGAAATATTTGACACCGCAGCCGATGTCTCCGGACCACTCGTCCTCCATCGCTTTTGGGCTTGCGTCCACAGGCATAAAGGCCAGTTCATTGAGCCATCCGGTGATATTGCCGTTTTTATCCACAAAGCCCACAGCCTCGCTGGTGCCCATGGCAATGCCCAAAACGTTATTTTCGTCCAAGCCCATTGCACCTGCCAGCGCGGAAACATCGCCGTCATTGGCAACGACCACAGGCACGTCTTCCCCAAAGGTATCCCGAACCGCCCGGAGGTAAATATCCTTGACTTTTTTGTCAAACTCGTCCTTGGGTACTTTCAGGAACAGGGAAGCAACCATCGTCCGGTTGTCCACAAACACACCCGCAGAGGAAACGCCCACCGCATCCACACGGGGCATTTTTTCTGCTGCGCTTTTCAGCGCGTCTACGATGCCGTTATAGTGATAATCCGGGTCTGCGTTCAATTTCGGGAACCAAACCACTTCCTCCGAAAAGACCGGCTCGCCGTTGATCACCGCAGAAACCTTCCGGTCACTGCCGCCGGCATCAAAGCCGATCCGGCAGCCGTCTAAATGGCGGCCTACCGCTTGAGAAGCACCCTTTTCGTCCGGTACTTTGTCGCAAAGCACCACCTCAAAAGGTTTTTCATAGACACCCGCCATAAAATCCGCATCAAATGCCCGGCTGCCGACCTGCGTATAGGCAGCCCGGAGGGCAGAAAACACGGTTTCGTCACCACTTACGTAAATTCTCCAACCGCCTTTCATCCAAAGGATGGACTTTACAAGGCGGTCGCAGTAATAAAGATCCGCGTCCAGCATTTCCGGTGTGCCATGAATATAGGTATGGCACACTGCCACCTGACCGTCATTTCGCTCCACGCCAAAGGACACCGGCTTCTTTGCGTCTTTCAAAAACGCCCGGTTAAAAAGATTTATCGGGATAAATGCCGGGTCCAAAACCGGTATATTCTTCATCGGCACTTCCACATTCAGATGTTTCATCGTACGCACCCTTTCATTTTTAATACAAAATTGCCATATTGCTTTTTGAATAATTTTATTCTATACTGTATTTATAGGAAAACAACGGCCAATATTGATATACAATAACACAATGTTGCTAAAAGAGGTTGCGTATGGAAAATTACATCTATGAGACCCACGATATAGAAAACCCACTCCTGCCTTTTATTTTTCACAGTGCCTTTCAGGTGGTACAACACCACTGTCCTCCCAATTGGCACGAGAACTTGGAGTTGCTTTACTGTTTGTCCGGAGAAGCACAGATCCAATGTGGCGCAGAAAATGTCCGTTTTTTTCCGGGAGATATGTATGTTGTCAATATAGATCTGCCTCACTGTGTGTATAGCGACACCGCTGTTACCTACCGCTGTCTCATTATTGATAACACCTTTTTCCGGGAGAACGGTCTCCAGCCGGAGCAGCTTCATTTTCAGCACAGCATCCGGGATGACCGCTTTTACGGGCTGTTTGAGCAGCTAACCAACGCATTCACACGGCACAGTAGCGGCGATCCCTTGGCTGCACTCGACGTCCGGCTTGCGGTTTTATCTTTATTGCAGATACTCAGCCGCGAGTATGTGATCGATGCGCCCCGGGACACCAACCCCAATGCCCATACACATATCAAAAAAGCACTCCTTTATATACGGAAAAATATGCGCAGCACCATCACACTCGATGACATTGCCGCCTACGTAGGTATCAGTAAATACCATCTCTCCCGAGAGTTCAAAGTACTGACCGGAAAAACCATCATTGAAATGGTCAATCTCATTCGCTGTACGGAGGCAAAATATCTGATTGAGCACGGCACCAAGATCTGTAATGCCGCCACCGCCTGTGGCTACGAAAACCTCTCCTATTTTTCCCGCGTCTTTCAAAAGAATTTCCACGCCCTCCCCTCTGCATTTTCTCCAAAAAAAGGCTAAAAAACAGGCTGTTCACACAGCCTGTTTTTTCTTTTTGTTTACGGTCAAACAAAGCAGCAGGATCAATGGAAATGCGATTGCCGCCAAAATGCCGTTCTTTAGATTTCCCTCTGCCGCGCCGGATACGAAGCCCACCACAGACGGGCCGGCGCTGCAGCCCAAATCACCCGCCAGCGCAAGGAGCGCAAACATTGCCGTACCGCCCCGGGGCAGCAGGCTTGCAGCCTTACTAAACGTTCCCGGCCATAGAATACCTACTGAAAAGCCACACAGGGCGCAGCCAAAAATGCTAAAAATCGGCAATAGCGATAGGGCGGTAAGCAAATATGCTCCAATACACAAAAGGCAGCTGCCTGTCATAAACTTGTCAAGGGGAATCCGCTCGCCGTATTTTCCGTAAAACACCCGGGAAAGACCCATCATCATCGCAAAGGTCAGCGGACCTGCCAGATCTCCGGCGGTTTTGCTGATGCCAAGCCCCTTTTCCGCAAAGGCAGAGGCCCATTGGCTCACCGCCTGCTCCGATGCACCGGAGCAGATCATCATCAAAACCAGCAGCCAAAAGACCTTATTTTTTACAAGGCCCCCAAAGCCAATTCCCTTTTCTCCCTCTGCGATCAGCGGTGCAATGGGGGTACGGATAAATAATAACCCTGTAAAAAGGGGGATTAATGTCCAAATAAACGCCAATATCCTATAGTTATTTATACCGAACAACGCGAAAAATGCAGTGGACAGCAAAACAACACCCACGTGTCCCCAGCAGTAAAAGGAGTGCAATAAACTCATCGCCTTTTCCTTATTGGCCGTGGGACAGCTTTCCATAATGGGACTGATCAGCACCTCGATCAGCCCTCCGCCGATGGCATAGACGATCACTGCCACCAATATTCCCGCAAAGGGATCTATGATTTCCGGCAGCACCGTCAGCAGCATCAGTCCCAAAGCCGCACAGAACTGGGCAGCCACGATACAAGGCCGATATCCTACCTTATCCACAAAGAAGGTTGCCAAAAAATCCACCAAAAGCTGGACGCCAAAATTTACCGTCACCAACAGTGTAATTTGGCTGAGCGGAATGCCGTAGGTCTCTTGAAAAGTGATAAACAGCAGCGGTACAAAATTATTGACCACCGCCTGTACCACATAGCCCGCAAAGCAGGCGAAAATTGTAGTTTTATAAGTGTAAGTTCGCATCATTTCACAAATCTTACCTGCCCGGAAATGATGGTCTGCTTCACGTTGAAAACGTCATCGGTAATGATTATGTCCGCATCCTTGCCCTTTTCCAGCGACCCCTTTGTTTTGCCAAGACCAATGGCATTTGCCGGGTTCAATGTGGCACAATTGACGCATTCCCACAGGGGAATGTCAGAATTTTGGCAGGCGTTCCACACGCCCTCGTTGAGCTTCAGCACGCTGCCCGCCACCGTTCCGTCCTCTAAGCGGCAGACCACGTCCCTGTAGATCACTTTTTTGCCGCCAAGGACATATTCACCCATAGGCAGGCCGCCGGCGGAGAGGCAGTCTGTAATGAAGCAGAGCTTTCTGCCCTTCATTTTCCAAACCATATCATAAAGGCAGGGCAATACGTGGAAGGTGTCCACGATCAGCTCGCAGGTCACATCTGTATTGAGGGATGCACCTACCACGCCGGGCGCCCGGTGGGCGAGGGGGCTCATGGCATTAAATAGATGGGTAGCGTGACGGACACCGGCCTCCACGCCCTTCACCGCTGTTTCATAATCCGCATCGGTGTGTCCCATTGAGACCACCACGTCAGTCTCTGCGCAGATCTGCCGGATAGCCGAAAAATCCTCTGTGTCCGTCTCCGGGGCAAGGGTCAGAATTTTAATGATATCTCCGTATTCCCGGATAAAGTCTGCATCCGGCGCTAATATATATTCTGCGCTCTGGGCTCCTTTTTTCTTTTCGCTGATAAAGGGGCCCTCGGCGTGACAGCCCAAAATGACTGCACCGTTCCAATTTTGGCTTTCCTCTTTCAGTTCACGGCAGGTTTCCAGTGCCTTTTTAATAACGGTTTTGTCCACTGTCATAGTGGTAGGCAAGAAGCCGGTGACTCCGTTTGCAACAATGCCTTTTGCGATCGTGCGGATCCCCTCCGGATCGCAGTCGCAGACATCTGCGCCCAAATAGCCGTGAATATGCAGATCGATGAGACCCGGTGCCACATAACCGCCCCTTGCGTCCACAAGCTCTACGTTCTGCGGGACTGCTTCATCGGGAACGATGTCCACGATCACATCGGTATACAGAAGTGTATAGCCCGTAAGTATCTGATCCGGCAAAATGATCTTTCCGTTTTGAATACCTTTCATAAGATCGCCTCCTGCTGCTTTTTCTTTCATTTTATCAAAGCACCGGCAAAAAGCAAGACAAAAATGCACCGGACAGCAAATCGCCCGGTGCATTTCTACTAATTCACATAAGCATTGTATATTTTGTGCGCATCTTCAAAGCGGTTTTCTCTGGTGGAACATCCAAATATGCCTACGATCAAGGTCTCTCCCTTTACAGAAAAGCTTGCCAGCAGGCAGCCACCCGCCGCGCCCGTGTAGCCGGTCTTCATACCAAAGGCCGTAGGGATATAAAAAGGCGAGGTGGGCTGGAGCAGGAAATTGGTGTTTTTCCACGCGCCGCCGGGGTATGGCCGCTGCAGCTGCGCCGTTGCCGACAGCATCCCCATTGTATCCCGGAGCACCGGATGAGACAGGGTAATGTCACCGATCTTTTGCATATCGGCGCAGGTAGTGTAGTGATTTTCGTGGTGATATCCATCGGGGTTTTCAAAATGGGAGCCGGTAAGACCCAAATCCCCCGCAACCGCATTCATCTCCTCCACAAAGCGGGAAGCCGCCTTGGAATAGGAGAGATTTGGGTCATTCTCCAATTTTCTGCCGGCGGCTACCGCAAGGGTCATTGCCGCGTCGCCGCCGCTGGCCAGCAGCATCGCCTGCACAAGCTGACGGACCGTCAGCACATCTCCGGGGCTCAGGCTTGCGATAGAGGAGTCTGCAGGAACCGCATAGACCTCATTTCCCGCTGTCACCTTTGTCTCCGGGTTTAAATATCTAAGTGCTACATAAGCGGAAAACAGCTTGGTAAGGCTGGCCGGGTAAATGCGGTCATTCTCACCACCCTTTAGCATCAGAAGCTGCCGGGACCCCACTATGTAGATAAAGCTTTGCTTCGCCGTCAGTGACAGCTCCGGCATTGTAAAGGGCGGTTCGGTAACCGGCTCCGTCGGAGGCTCAGTAGGCGGATCCGTTGGTGGGTCGGTAGGTGGGTCGGTGGGTGCATCTGTCACCTGCGGCTCTGTTTCCCCTGATAGCAGCAACGCATTCATCCCCAAACCTACCGCCAGCAGCAATCCCACTAAGGCCAAGGCGCACAGTACGCCTAAAAATATACGCAGAAAATTTCTGTTTTCCAAAGTGAAGTTCTCCTGTTTATCGGTCTAATCCAGTGCAAAAGCAAAGTATCGTGGGTTCTTTTCTTCCCCGTTTATTGGGCGGTACATAGCAAAAGGCGTCTCTCCGGCAGTACATACCCGGGCAGAGGGAATTTTCAGTGTCTTTAAGATACCGGGAAGCAAAGCCTTATCTCCCAGAAATTCCGGGAATATCCACTTTCCCGCATCCTGATACCCGGCCAAGAGCCAGTTTTCACCGCCGTAAAAGGTAAGCATACTTTCTAAAAAGGGCAGCACTTCCCCCTCCTGTACGATGCCACCGGTGGGTAAAAGACCTATTCTTTTTTGCATATAATCGGTAATAGATAGCCTTTGCACCGCCACCGGCGTTCCTGCCGGGCAGTAGCTTTCTTCATCCATACCGCCAAAATTCCGGTAACCCATTTGGGCATAAAAAGCGCGCAGACTTTCACCCGCCGGAACAAGAACAGTGCTTCTTCCCCTTTTTTTCATATCTGCGAAGAGCCTTTCCATCATTGCCCGGCAAATACCTTTGCCTCGGTGTTCCTTTTTCGTAGCGACCGCATAAATATAGGCGCTTTCGTTATCTTCCCAAGAACAATAAAACCAGTAGAGGGCGGCAAGCACATTTTCCCCCTCTTTGACGGTCAGCGCCCTTTCCGGCGCAAAACCGCGGGTGAAAAACAGCTCCAAAAAGTCATCCGGGTCTGAAAATGCCTCTTTCCAAAGGGCGCGCAGTGCCGGAATATCCCGGTCGGTAGGATTCTCAATAATCATAGTCATCCTCCAAAAGGCAGGCCCAGCTTTTTTCGATCATTCTGTCCGGGCGGTAGGAGAGCTTTGCGTGGCGCAGCCCCGGCAGTCCCATATCGTCCTCCCGGTTGAGGTATTTCACCGCACCGTATTTTTCCCGGAGATACCGGGAGAAATAGTAATTGATGGCGGTATACGCGCCCTCTGTCTTTTCCAGCGCCTTTTCAAAATGGACATCAAACACCGTCTCCGACAGCGCCGATGCCAAGCTCATAGCCACACATTCTCCGTTTACAAAAAGGCAATAGCCCTCCAGTTGTAGCTGATGGCGTCTTTCCATTGCCTTGCGGAGCGCCGCTTTTTCCATATGGTAATCCGCAGAGGGATCGTCCTGCTGACGAAGCGCATACCATTTTTCAATCATACCCGAAACAATCGCCGCATTTTCATCGGTGATGGGCTCTCCGTGGCAATTGGGATATACGGAGAGAAAACGGTTTAAATGGTTTCTTTTTTTCTGATATTTCTTGCCCCTAAGCTCGGCGAGACCGTTAATATCGTAGACATAGTCATAGCTGTCCCGGTCGTTGTGAAACCGGAATTTCCCGGGATAGAGATGCTCCACCAGCTCGCAATCTTCCTTTAAAAGACCGGTAAGCCGACAGGGTATGCCTCGCACTGCCGCATCGTGGATGATGGCATCCAGCGCTGTCTTCCGGTCTCCCGGGCCTATGGGGAACAAATAGACGCTTCTCCGATTGAATTGGGAAAAAAAGACGATCTGGTCTGCCAAAAAGGCCGCCTTTTGCCGCCCCCAAAGATAGAGATTTACAAAGCTATACTCACAGCCCCGGTCTCCGCAGGCTGTGAGATACTTGTCATATTCAGTCTTTTTCTCCAAATCAAAAGGCAAAAATTCAATCATACATCCTCTTCCGTGCCTAAAAGCTTCATACAAAGCGTAAGGATTTCCTTATCCGGCAGGCTGTTTTGCATTTGCACCGCGCCGCCGTCCTCATTTAAAAGATCTGCCGTCAAAAGTCTCTCATAGGTTTCTGCCGCGGTAATACTACTGCCGTCAAAAAAGGCAACCTGCTCCCCTAAAACTCGGTGAAGTGCCTTTTCTACAAAGGGGTAGTGGGTACACCCCAGCACCAGTGCATCTAATTTGCCGATATAGGGGCGGAGCAGATTTTCTAAGTAAGCATCTGCCTCCGGAGAATCGTATTTGCCCGCCTCCACGATCTCCACAAGATTGGGCGCAGGGATTAAAACCACCTCCGCCTCGGGATAGGGCTCTGCCTGATACATAAAACGCCGCCCGGCAATGGTGGCCGGCGTTGCCAGTACACCGATCTTCCCCTTGGGATAACGGGAAGCCGCCAGTCCTAAAGAGGGCTCGATGCCTACCACGATCAGCTCCGGGTGGTTATTCCGCAGAGTCTCTATGGCCACCGAGGTAGAGGTATTGCAGGCCACCACCAAGGCCTTTACCCCTTGGTCGGATAGTTTCTGCGCCACATTGGAGGCAAGCGCCGTCACCTCCTCCGCCGTCCGTGTGCCGTAGGGCGCATTGGCAGAGTCTCCGAAATATAGATAATTCTCTCCCGGCATTTTATGTAGGAGTGCCCGCAACACACTGATACCCCCCACACCGGAGTCAAATACGCCGATGGGGTCTGTTCTTTTCGCCATTTTTCAAGTCCTCCTATGTACAGGAGAAAATTTCTTTTCCCCTGCTTCGCATCTTGCCGGCGATACACTTGACAAATTTCGGCAGTTTTCAGAGACCGCCGTCGCGATCGCCTTTTTCTGCAACCTGTTTGTCCGATAATAGCTTATCCCGGAATGTGCGTATTATGCATTTTACTTATCCAAATGAATATTGAGATGGGGATAGGTCATATGGAGGCCGCGGGTATCGAAAATTTCTTTAATGCGCTTGTTAATCTCATAATAATTGCTCCAATAGGTGTCATTGGTGCTCCAAAAACGCAGTACATAAACGATCGCATTGTCCCCGTAGCTGCTCACTGCCGCAAAAGGTGCAGGATCTTTCTCCACCGTCTCCAAATTTGCCGCTTCCAAAAGTGCTTCCAGCACCTGCTCTATCGGGCTATCGTAGGATGCGCTGACAGTAATTTCCGCCCGGCGGGTGCCGTTGGCGGTATAATTGACGATCTCCGAGGAGACCACCGCACTGTTTGGAATAGAGATCAGCTTATTGTCGCCGGTGTTCAGCTTGGTATAAGTCAGGCCGATCTCCCTGACAGAGCCACTCTGCCCGGCAATTTCTACGAAATCGCCGGAGGCAAAGGGATGGGTGTAGAGCAGTGTAAAGCCGCCAAAAACATTCGTTAGCAGGTCTTGCAGTGATAGAGAAATGGCCAGCGTCAGCACCGATGCCAGTGCCACAACGCCGGTTACATCGATACCAAGGCTGGAAGCTACGATGAGGCCCAGCAAAATACCCATCACGATCTTGACCGCCGATTTGATGAGGCTGTGGGCCGCTTTTTCCAGCTTGCCTTTTTTGAGCATTGCGCTTACGATCTTTAGAACGATCTTCATAAGCAGCATACCGACAAGCAGCAGCACAAATGCCGGCAGGAGTCTTTTTAATGCATAATCGCTCATACCTTTTGTAATATCTGCAAAGAACTGTCCCATTTTTCCATTCCTTTTCGTTTTTTGTTATTATACCATTTTTCCCGGCTTAATCAAGAGGATGGTTAAATTTCCCGGCTTGTTCACAATTTTGTTTCTTTTTATTTGCATTTCTGTAAACAAACCGTGCCCGGTTTATGGTATATTTTCACCGTAAGAAGACCAAGTCTTCTTAGCGAATGTACTTTTCTTTTCTATCTCTCTTCTTTTTATCCCTTGGAAACGCCCACCGTTTACGCAAACGGTGGGCGGTTTCATTGTTAATCCAGCAAATAATTATGCTTTTCTACCAAATTTCCGTTTTGATAATAAAAACGGGGGACGCGGCGGGCAATGCTGCACAAAAATTCATAGTTGAAGCTACCGGCCGCCTCGGCGATCTCTTCTACCGTAATGGTCTCTTCTCCGCTTGTGCCAACCAGCACCGCCAGATCCGCTTCCGTCACATCCGGAATATCTGTCACATCTACCATAATCTGATCCATACAGACCCGACCTAATATAGGCGCCCGTTTGCCGCGGATAAGCACATAAAAGCGGTTACTAAGGCTTCTGGGGTAGCCGTGGCCGTAGCCCACAGGGAGGGTCGCCACTCTTGTCTGGCGCACGGTGGTAAATGTACCGCCGTAGCTGATCTCACAGCCCGCTTCCAAATACTTGATGTAGGAAATTTTACTGTACCAGCTCAGCACCGGGCGAATGTCCCCCAATGCATCTGCCATTTCCCCGCTGGGCGCGTGGCCGTACAGAACGATGCCCGCCCGCACCATATCGTAATGCCGTGACAGTCGCAGAGAAGCCGCGGAGTTACTTAAATGGCGATATGCCAGAGAAATACCGGCATTTTTGAGACTTTCGCAGAATGTGTCGAACAATGTCTGCTGCCGGGCAGTCTTGGTAAGCTCCCGCTCGTCTGCCGTAGCAAAATGGCTGAAAATACCCTCCGCCAGCAGATTGGGCAGCTTTGCGATCTTCTCGCAAAGGGCAACCGATCCTTCGTTTGCAGGCATACCGATCCGATGCATACCCGTATCCACCGCAAAGTGGAACGGTGCAGTCACATTCTGTTTTTGAGCCTCCTCGGACAGAGCAAGGGCATCCTCCCAAGTAAAGATCGCCGGACGGATCCCTCTTTTCACCAGCACCGGATAGTCCTCCCGGTTTATATGGCTGAGAATTAAGATCGGCACGTGAAGGCCTGCATTTTGCAGCTCCAACGCCTCTTCCAGACAGGAAACGCCGAAAAAGCGGCAGTGTTTCGCGATGGCTTTGGCGACTGCCACTGCGCCGTGCCCATAGGCATCTGCCTTGACCACACCGCAGACTGCCACGCCGGTGTGGCTGGCAACCTCCTGCAAATTATGGCAGATGGCATCTAAATCCACGGTTACATAGTTTTCGTTCATCTTGCGTTCTTTAGGCGATGACAGTGCCGTCAGGACGGAACAACGGCAGCTTTTCCAAATAGGTCAGGTCTGCACGGTACTGGGCTTCGCCCTCCACCAAAATTGCCATCCGGCCTACGATGATGCCGCCGGCCTTTTCCACCAAGTTTTCCAGAGCGTGGAGGCTCTCACCGGAGGAGATCACATCGTCCACGATGAGGATGCGCTTGTCCTTCATCTGCTCGGCATCGGCCTTGTCGAGATAAAGGGTCTGCTCCTTGGCAGTGGTGATAGAACGAACGGTAGCAGAGAACACATCCTGCATATAAAGCTTGGGTGCTTTCCGGGCGAGGAAATACTTTTTCGCACCGGACTGGCGGGCCATTTCGTGAACCAGCGGAATGCCCTTTGCCTCGGGGGCGATCATATAGTCATACTCCGGGGCCTTTTTCAGCAGATCCCGGGCGCAGGCAACGGTCAGCTCCTGGTCGCCAAAGATAACAAATGCGCCGATCGCCAGATCATCGGACAGCTTACAGATAGGCAGGGCTCTTTCCAGTCCTGCAATGGTCATACGGTATTCCAAAAGAAACACTTCCTTTCTTATTTACATATTTATTATACTGTACAAGCAGAAAAAGTCAAGGCGAGGTGAAAAAAGCTGCTATTTTTCCTGCATTTAACAAAAAATTCATTTGCTATTTTTGCATAACTGCCGTAAGATATAAGTTAGCGCATTGTATTATATATTGCTCAGGCTAAGGAGTTTCTTATGTTTTTGGACACACCGAATGCGATCCTACGAAAAGCAAAAGACCGCTTTAATCATAACGCCGCTGAGAACCGCCGGGTGGTGCTTCTTCACGCCCTTCCTGCCCTTTTGCTGCCGCTGATCGTTATGGCGATCAATCTTTTTTTAGATACACAGGTCGATGAAACCGGCGGCTTATCCGGCATTGGTCTTCGCAGCACTCTGCAAACTGTCCAGGCCGTACTCAGCACCGCACTTTCCTTTCTTCTTCCTTTTTGGCAGTTAGGCCTTGTTTTCACCGCTATGCGTATTAATGCAGGAAATGCCGCCAAGAGTGACGACCTTTTTGAAGGCTTCCGCCGTTGGGGCGGGGCACTACGGCTGCAGCTTTGCCGGGATTTCCGCTATATCCTAAAAATGATGGGCGGTGTGCTCCTTGGGTCACTGCTGTTTTCCGCTACCCCTCTGTCAAGCGGACTGGTGGAAACCTTCACCGCCATCAGCGAAGACCCCACCCTTGCAAATCTCACCGGTGAGGAACTGATGATTCTTTTACAGTCGCGTATTTCCGTTGGAGATTACATCACCCTTTACCTTCTGTGTGCCGTGGGCGCACTGGTTATGGTGGTGCCGCTGTTTTACAAATACCGGCTTAGCGACTATGTCCTTTTGTCCGAGGATAAACCCCGTGCCCTTGCTTCCCTCTATGAAAGCAGCCGTCTGATGCAAGGAAACCGTATGCGGCTGTTTAAGTTAGATCTACATTTTTGGTGGTATTTCCTTTTAGCGTTTTTGGCAGCCTTTGTTTCCTACGGTGACCTTCTCTTACCTCTCTTTAACATTTCTCTCCCAGTCACCCCCAATATTGCTGCCGCTATTTTTGCGTTTATCTCTGCGATCTTGCAGTTTTTACTGTACTACTTTTTCCGTGGGCGGGTAGAGACCACCTATGCCTGCGTCTATGAATCTCTGAAATCTGGCGAAAAGGAGGAGGCCTTATGCTAAAGCCCCTGCTCCGGTGTATCCGGGAATATAAATGGCCTGCGCTGCTAAGTCCCCTGTGTATGATCGGCGAAGTGACAATGGAAGTCATTATCCCACTCGTTATGGCCGATCTGTATGACTACGGCGTCAAATTGCAGGATATGAACGTGATCGCATCGAAATCGCTGCTTTTGGTGCTGTGCGCTCTGGCATCCCTTATGTTCGGTGTGGCTTCTGCCATTTTCGCATCCCGGGCAGCTACCGGCTTTGCGAAAAATTTGCGCCATGATATGTTCTACCGGGTGCAAAAATTCGGCTTCAGCAACATAGATAAGTTCTCCTCTGCATCCATCGTTGCCCGTCTGACTTCCGATGTTGCCCAGCTGCAAATGGCCTTCCAGATGTCCATCCGTATGGCCATCCGCTGCCCTGTTATGCTTATTTTGGCACTGGTCTCTGCCTGGCAGCTAAGCCCGGAGCTGGCAAGAATTTATCTAATGGTTATGCCTGTTTTGATTGTTGCGCTGGTGTTGCTGACACCCGTTGTCTTTAATATCTTTGACCGCAGCTTTAAGATGCTGGACAAGATGAACAACATCGTACAAGAAAATGTTCATGGTATTCGCGTAGTCAAAAGCTTCGTCCGGGAAGAGAAAGAAAGGGAAAAATTCACCAGTATTTCCAGTGATTTGGAAAAGAATTTCTCCAAAGCAGAAAAGATCCTGGCTCTCAACAGCCCCATTATGATGTTCTGCGTTTATGTGTGCTTGCTGGCCATTTCCTGGTTTGGCGCACAAATGGTGGTCGCCTCCGGTAACGATCCCCTGAAAGGTCTTACTACCGGTCAGCTGTCCTCTATGTTTACCTACACCACACAGATTTTGGGTGGCCTGATGATGCTCAGTATGGTCTTCGTTATGATGATTATGAGCCGCACATCCCTGCGCCGCTGCAGCGAGCTTCTAACAGAAGAACCGGATCTCACATCTCCCGTAAATGCCGTCTGCGCGGTTGCCGACGGTTCTGTGGATTTTGAGAACGTATCGTTCCGCTATTCCGCAACCGCACAACATCGGGCCCTGAAAGAGGTAAACTTGCATATTCCCTCCGGCGCGACTGTGGGCGTTTTAGGCGGTACCGGCTCCAGTAAATCCACCCTCGTGCAGCTGATCCCCCGTCTGTATGACGTTACCGAGGGCACACTGAAGGTTGGCGGCGTAGATGTCCGCAATTACGACTTGACCGTCTTGCGGGACAGTGTGGCGATGGTACTGCAGAAAAACGAGCTATTCTCCGGCACAATTAAGGAAAATCTCCGTTGGGGCGACCCCAACGCTACCGATGAAGAGCTTGTCCACGCCTGCCGCTTAGCCTGTGCCGACGAATTTATCCAGTCCTTCCCGGATAAGTACGACACTTATATCGAGCAGGGCGGCACCAACGTATCCGGCGGTCAAAAACAGCGGCTTTGCATTGCAAGAGCGCTGCTCAAAAAGCCCAAGATCCTGATTTTGGACGACTCCACCTCTGCAGTAGACACCAAGACTGACGCCTCTATCCGTCAAGCATTCTCGGAAGAAATTCCCGGCACTACAAAAATCATCATCGCCCAGCGGGTAGCCTCTGTACAGGACGCCGATATGATCGTGATTATGGACGGTGGTATGATTTGTGCGGTCGGCACTCACGATGAACTGATGAAAACCTCCGCCATTTATCAGGAAGTATTTTCTTCCCAGCAGAAAGGGGGCTTAGAATAATGGCACCTCCCCGTATGCGGGGTGACGGCCGTATGGCCAAAGACCCCAAAAAGACATTCCTTCGCCTTCTGAGCTACCTGAAGTACTACTGGTTCCGGTTACTGATGGTAATGATCTGTATCTTCGCTGTAGCCCTTACCCAGTCCCAAAGCTCCACTGCGTTAGGCAAAATGGTGGACCAGTTTATTCTCCCGATGGTGGACAATAACACCAGCGATTTTACACCTCTTTGGAATTTCCTTATAAAGCTTGCGATTATCTTCGTCATCGGTCTCCTTGGCAGTTTCCTGCAAAGTTATTTGATGGTTGCCGTCACCCAAGGCATTCAAAAAAAGATCCGTGACGAAATGTTCACCAAAATGCAGCATCTCCCCATCCGCTATTTCGACAGCAACACCGCCGGTAACATTATGTCCCGCTACAGCAGTGACATTGACACCCTGCGGCAGATGATCTCCCAGTCCATCCCCCAGGCGGTATCTTCTTTTGTCACCTTGGCAGTTCTGCTTGTTACGATGATCTGCACCTCCTGGATGCTGACCATCGTGTCGATGATTACCGTTGTGGGCGTGATCTTCGTCACCAAGACCCTTGCCGGCAAGGCAGGTAAATATTTCATCGGTCAGCAGCAGTCCTTGGGTAAGCTCAACGGCTATATTGAAGAAATGGTCACCGGTCAAAAGGTGGTAAAGGTATTTAACCACGAGGAAAAGTGCAAGGAAGAATTCGATGGGCTTAATGGCATTCTCTGCGAAAACGCCTACTCCGCCGGTAAGTTTACCAATATGATGGGCCCCATCAATAACAATTTGGGCTATGTCCAGTATGCCATTTTGGCTATTGTTGGCGGCTTCATCGTCGTGCAGTCCGGCGGTGCGTGGCTCAGTCTCGGCTCTTTGATGGCATTTATGGTGCTATCCAGAAATTTCAATCAGCCCATCAACCAGATCTCCCAGCAGTTTAACGCCATTATCATGGCAATGGCCGGCGCAGAACGGATTTTTGAGCTGATGGATGAGCTTCCCGAGGAAGATGACGGCTACGTTCATTTGGTCAACGCCCGAATCGATGAAAATGGCAGCATCACAGAGTGCGCTGAACGCACCGGTCATTGGGCGTGGAAGCACTACCACAAGGCAGATGAAACCACCACCTATACCGAGCTGAAGGGTGACATTGTGATGGAGATGGTGGATTTCGCTTATGTGCCGGAAAAGCAGGTGCTTTACGATGTGACGCTCTATGCCCATCCCGGTCAGAAGATCGCCTTTGTAGGCGCTACCGGTGCGGGAAAAACCACCATCACAAACCTCATCAACCGCTTCTACGATATCGCAGATGGTAAGATCCGCTACGACGGCATCAATATCAACAAAATTGCAAAGCCCGATCTGCGGCGCAGCTTAGGTGTGGTACTGCAGGACGTCAATCTGTTCACCGGCACAGTAATGGACAACATCCGTTACGGTAAGTTAGATGCCACCGACGAAGAGTGCATCGCCGCTGCAAAGCTGGCGAACGCCCACGATTTCATCACCCGTCTGCCGAACGGCTACGATACCGAGCTGACCGGCAACGGCACAAGCCTCTCTCAAGGTCAGCGGCAGCTGATCTCCATCGCAAGAGCGGCCGTTGCCGATCCCCCGGTTATGATCCTGGACGAGGCCACCTCCTCCATCGACACCCGCACAGAAAAGTTAGTGCAGGACGGCATGGACAAATTAATGTGCGGCAGAACCGTCTTTGTCATCGCCCACCGCCTGAGCACCATTATGAACTCCGACTGCATTATGGTTTTGGACCACGGCCGGATCATTGAACGGGGCACCCATGACGACCTGATCTCCCAAAAAGGCACCTACTATCAGCTCTACACCGGTGCATTCGAACTGGAATAATTAAGGCCCCCTCGACGAGGGGGCTGTCAGCCGAACAGGCTGACTGGGGGAGAGAAATGCTTATATTCTCTCCCTCCGTCTTTTGCTTCGCAAAATCCACCTCCCTCATCAGAGGGAGGCTTTTTGTTTCGTTAGAACTATCGGTGGTTCTGTCCATAAAAAATGCCTCCGGATTTTTCCGGACCCGTTTTTCATTTCAATTAGTCAGCAACGTAGGGCAACAGAGCGATCTGACGGGCGCGCTTGATAGCGGAAGTCAGGTCACGCTGATGAGCTGCGCAAGTGCCGGTAGTACGGCGGGGCAGGATCTTGCCGCGCTCGGACAGGTAACGGCGGAGCTTCGCAGTATCCTTGTAATCGATGCTGGTTGCCTTATCCACACAGAAAGCACAGACCTTGCGGCGCTTCCGGGGATGAACACGCTGTTCGTTAGCCATTGGGTTTTACCTCCTTGTAAGCATTGTGAAAAAGTCGATCATCAGAAGGGCAGCTGTGCGTCGTCGTCATCCAGCATCGCAAAATCGGATGCGGGAGCAGCGGGCGCAGAATAAGGTGTGCCGAAGCTTGCAGGTGCTGCGCCATAAGCGCTTGCACTCTGGTCGTCCCGCTTGCTGTCGCCGAAATAGACGTTATCTGCAACGATCTCGGCGGTGCGGCGCTTGTTGCCGTCCTTGTCGTTCCAGCTGCGGATCTGCAGCCGTCCGGAAACCACTGCCATACGGCCCTTCTGGAAGTACTTGGAGACAAATTCTCCAGTCTGCCGCCAGGCAACGCAGTCAATGAAATCCGTTTCCCGTTCGCCGCC
>JAZSDE010000015.1:0-7288 GCA_045531015.1 Faecousia sp. | reverse complement strand
GACCTTACCCATCCACTCGGACTGGTATTTGGCAAGGTAATCGTTGACGGTGACCACGTGGACGCCCTCACCGGTGAGGGCATTGAGGTAGCTGGGGAGGATCGCCACCAAGGTCTTACCTTCACCGGTCTTCATTTCCGCAATTCTGCCCTGATGGAGGACAATGCCGCCCAGCAGCTGCACAGGATAGGGACGCATACCCAGCACCCGGTCAGAAGCCTCCCGGATGGCCGCAAAGGCCTCGGGCAGCAGATCGTCCAGCGTTTCCCCCTCTGCAAGGCGCGCCTTAAACTGCGCCGTCTTTCCCCGCAGTTCTTCCTCGGAAAGGTTTTTATATTCCTCCTCCAAGGCGAGAATTTTATTAAGGGTAGGCTGGAGCTTTTTGATCTCCCGCTGAGAGCGTGTCCCAAATATTTTTGTGATAAGACCCATAAGAATCTCCTTTAAGCAATATTTTTATCATTGTATCACAAATGAACGGAAAAATATAGAGGAATTGTGAAATTATCCGGGGTGTTTTGAAAAATTCTTGCGTAAGCTGAAAAATGTGCTACAATGGAGAAAAGCCTCCTCTATGCAAGGAGAGGTGGGTCACGAATAGCAATCCCTCAGTCAAAAAACCTATTTGTAGGGGCCGGCGCCTCGACGGCCCGCCAAAAAATGTTGCGAATTTGCCGGAAATAGCGATAAATCGTGGCGTTTTACTGCCGGGGCGTCGAGGGCGCCGCCCCCTACAGCTTTCATTTCAGACTTTTTGACACGCTGAAAAATCAAAGATTTTTGCCAGCTTCCTTTACACAAGGGAGCCTTCAAGGACCGTCGAGGACGCCGGTCCCTACAATACCGGATTTGTAAGGAGGCGCGTTATGCCTACTATAAAGAATAAGCCTACCGTGCCGGATATGGTGCGGAGTATATTGCTGGGCTGGCTATTGGCAGCGATGCTTGAATATCTGTTTTTGCCGGCGGGTGTCCGTAACCTTGCGGGCCTTGAAAGCCTTAAGCATATGTCTCTCCTCCGGGTACTGATTCTGACGGTGCTTTTCACCGGTGTTTTTACGGCGCTCGGCTGTTTTTTCCAAACCCGCATCCTCGGACGCTGGGGTATACTCTTCGCTTTTACGGTTCTTGCCTTTGCCGCCATTGATGCCTGTAATGCCAAGGTCTTTACTGTGTTATGCCTGCTGTGCGTCGGTCTTTTGGTCTGCTTTGCCATCCGCGGCTGGAACGGTGCGGAGGAAGAAAAGCGGGAAATAAAGAAAGATCACTGGGGCTATGCCGCAGGAACTGCAGGGCTTACACTTTTGTTTTTCCTGATCGTCAGCGCGTGGACGGTGGCTCGGGTGGACAGTATGAGCACCCCCTCTTATGACTTTGGTATTTTCTCCCAGATGTTTCACTATATGAAGACCACGGGCCTGCCGCTGACTACCTTGGAGCGGGATGGGCTTCTTTCCCACTTTGCTGTCCACGTGTCCCCTATTTACTATTTGATGCTTCCCTTTTACTGCCTTGCGCCCACCCCGGCCACCTTACAGGTTCTGCAGGCTGCGGTGATGGCCTCGGCAGTGATCCCTCTGTGGCTTATCGGCAAAGAGAGAGGCCTTTCCGGCTTTTCCCGGATGCTCCTTTGCGCCACCTTGCTGTGTCTCCCCGCCTTTGCCGGCGGTGTGGGCTATGACCTCCACGAAAACTGCTTTCTAACACCTCTGATCCTTTGGCTTTTCTACGGTTTGGAGAAAAAGAACATTCCCATCACCGCAGTCTCCGCGTTGCTTACATTGACGGTAAAGGAAGACGCAGCCGTCTACGTAGCGGTGATTGGTCTGTATCTTTTGGTAAAAACCGCCCTGCGGGGCAAAAAGGCAGACCTCCACAGCCTCATTACCGGCGGCGCACTCTTGGGCGTGTCTCTTATTTGGTTCTTTGCGGTTACCGGCTATTTGGCGCAAAGCGGTGACGGTGTGATGACCTACCGCTACGATAATTTCATTTACGATGGCTCCGGCTCTCTCTTTACGGTCATTAAGGCTGTGCTGATGAATCCTATGAAAGCCCTTTATGAATGCACAGATGCAGAAAAGCTCTCCTTTATAACCTTAACCCTCCTGCCCCTTCTTTGCCTGCCCTTCTTTACCCGGCGGTATGAGCGGTATATTCTGCTCATTCCCTATGTGCTGGTAAATTTAATGTCCGATTACCAGTATCAGCACGATATTTTCTTTCAGTACACCTTTGGCTCCAACGCCTTTCTCATTTACCTGACCGCGATCAATGTGGCAGATTGGAAGCTCGACTGGAAACGGATGGGCGTTTTGGCGGCTACAGCGGTGATGGCCTTTGCATTTTTTACCGCAAATATCCTGCCAAAAGCAAAACAATATCAGGAAACAGCAAGTACCTACAGGGATTATTATAGCAGTGTCCGCACCGCCTTGGATACCATCCCGGAGAACGCATCGGTAACCGCCACCACGTTCTATACCACCTATCTTTCTCAACGGGATATTCTCTACGACATCCGCTACTGCTCCAAAGCCCATCTTTTGGAAACGGAATATGTGGTGCTGAAGGTGTCTGCCACGGCAGATTATAAAAAGTATGCAACAGGCGGTCAGAACAATGGCTTCCAAAATGTGGTTGCTCTTTTGGAAGCAAACGGCTATGCGGAATACGAAAAATTAGGCAGCATTTTGGTCATCTACCACAAGCCCGATGCCCAATAGATCCTCCTGTCCCCGCCGTAGGGAATGCATTTATGCATTCCGCTGGATGGAACGGATAAATCCGTTCCCTACATATTGTTCGATCATCTTGTCTTTTTGCCCGAAGTATGTTATCATCTTTAATAACACAGCTTGCACCCCGGTGCGGAAAGGAACCTACTGTGAAGAAGGATAAAAAGAAAAAAGATATTCTGCCCAAACTTGCGGATATTCACAGCCATATTCTGCCCGGCGTGGACGACGGTACAAAGGACTTTCAGGAGGCTTTGGAGCTGGTACGGCTGGCTTGGGAGGACGGCACCCGTGTGCTGTTCCTGACCCCCCACTACCGTGCGATCTACAAGCCCCATCCTGAGGAATTGAAGCATAGATTTTACGCTCTTCGGGATGCCCTCCGAAAAGAAGATATTAAAATGAAGCTTGTTCTGGGCAGCGAGGTGCGCTATCAGTCCGAGTTTCCCCAGCAGGTGAAACAGGGGCTTTTGCTGCCTATTGCCAAGTCCCGGTATATGCTTTTGGAGTTCCCTACCACGGTGTTTCGTCCCAACGTGATCGCCGGTATCCGGGACTGTTTAGAGGCCGGTTTTGTGCCTATCATCGCCCACGCAGAGCGGTACGATATTTTCCGTCTTGACCGCACCCTTACCGATGAGGTTTTAGAGCTCGGCGCGCTTATCCAGCTCAACGCCGACAGTGTGATGGGCAAATGGGGCTTTGGGGTAAAGCGTTTCTGTCACCGCCTGATCGCGGCGGAAAAGGCCCATTTTATCGCCTCCGATGCCCACGACAAAAAGCAGCGTCCGCCTAAGCTGGCTGCCTGCTACCGGTATGTGTGCAAAAAGTACGGTGAAAAGACCGCCAAGAAGCTGTTTTGGCAAAACCCCCGGGCTGTGATGGAAAACAGAACCGTAGAAACAGAAGAAAAAAGCACCCTCGAGTAGAGGGTGCTTTTTAATGCAAAATGCATAATGCGAAATCCAGAATTTCGGTGTCTGCTACGCAGACAAATTTATAATTTGTAACTTGTAATTTTAATCGTCCACTACCACCGCGCCGCCTTTTAGCTTCACGATGGCCTGTGCGATAACCTCAACGGTATTAAAGGCTTCCTGCTGGGTGTTGCCTACCGCACCGATTTCCAGAAGCATAGAGCCGGGGTGGAGATGCTGGTTGTAATTATGTTTGGGCGCTGTTTGCACCCAGGTTTTGTATGTAATGCCAGGGAAGATGCTCTCCAACACCAGACGGAATTTGAAAACTGCAGCTGCATTTTCCTTCCAATTGGGATGCGGCATCTTGTTCCCACTGCTATCGGCGGTAACCACAAACATAATTTTTGCGGCTTTTTTTCCGTTGTAAGTTGCTGTCAGTGCGTTTTTGCGTATCTCCTCATCGTTGGCACCAAAGGCATCACGATGGAGATCCAGTACAAGCTGGATGCTGGGATATTCTTCTAAGTAATCGGAAACAGACTTCCGGGAGCTTTGATAGGCCTTTAAGTAGTCCTTGTTATGATTGGTGCGGTCGTGAATGACAGATATGCCTTGCGCCCGCAATAGCTGCGCCAAGCGGTCACCTACTGCGATCATATTGTAGTTGTTATCCAGTGTATTATACGCATCACTTTCCTGATACTGACCGTCGTTTTTATAACCCTCGGTGGCGTGGGTATGGACGATGAGCACCGTGGGCTCATCTCCGGTCAGATTCCAGTCCAGTGGTTTTTTCAAAAGCTTTTCATAATTAAACGACGCGCCTGAAGTATTGAGATAGAGTTTCTCTATTTTGTTGGGCAGTACAAGCCGATAGGGATCGGGCTTGATAACAGGCGGCTCGGTGGGTGCTCCCGTGGGAGGCTCGGTGGGAGGTTCGGTAGGCGGCTCCGTAGGCTGGTCGGGCAGTACCCCGGTATAGAACCAAGTCAGCCAATCTGCCAGCGTGGCGTTTTCCATAAGGACAGCGCCGCCGAAGATCAGACGGATCACAATGGCCAAAACGATCACCGCCGCGCCTGCATAGATAGCTCTGCGACGCAGGTTTTTTTCTTTTTCCGGTGTGGTCAATTGATTTTCCATTTAGGTCTCTCCCGAAGTTCGATTCTCAGTTTTTTGAAAAAATCCTCTAAAAGGGCACGGCTTTCCTCCGCCAAAACGCCTTTTTCCACCTGAGGCTTGTGGTTAAAGTCCATTTCGAATAAATTGCACACGCTGCCGCAGGCACCGCATTTTTTATCTTCTGCGCCGAACACCACCCGGGGGATCCGGGCATTGATAATAGCGCCGGCGCACATAGGGCAAGGCTCCATAGTTACATAGAGGGTACATTCCCAAAGCCGCCAGCCGCCTAAATTCTTACAGGCGTCCGCGATGGCTTCGATCTCCGCGTGCCCGAGGGCAGTCTTGCTCTCCTCCCGGCGGTTGCGGCCTCGGCCTACGATCTCGCCCCGGCGGACGATGACGCAGCCAACGGGCACCTCTCCCGCTTCGCCCGCCTCCCGGGCAAGTACAAGAGCAGATTGCATAAACTCAGTATCTGTCACGGCCCACCCCCCCTTTAACTTATATATTGTACTCGAAACATTTTATATCGTCAAGTACTGCTTTTGTATCACTCGATATATCATTCGATATATGTATGCCCCCTTGCAAGTTTCTTTTTTTAGTGATATAATGGATGAAATATTGGCATTTTCGGAGGTTTCTATGAAAACCCTGCTTCATATCTGCTGTGCCCCCTGCGCCAATCAATGCGTAGAGCTTCTCCGCTCGGAGGGCGTGGAGGTTTCCGGCTTTTGGTATAATCCCAACATTCACCCCTACACTGAGTACCGGGAAAGACGAAATTGCGTACAGGCATACGCCAAGAACATCGACCTGCCGCTTGTGTTAAAGGATGAATATGCGCTGCGCCCCTTTGTGCGAGAGGTAGCGGAGGACTTAAATGACCGCTGCGGCAAATGTTACCGGATGCGGCTTTTTGAGACGGCAAAAACCGCCAAGGCGTTAGGCTTTGACAGCTTCACCTCCTCCCTTTTCATCAGTCCCTATCAGGATCACGAGAAAATGAAGAAAACTGCCGAGCAGGCCGCCGAAATTTACGGTGTGGAATTTCTCTACCGGGACTTCCGTCCGCTGTTTAAGGTAGGGCAGGAATATGCCCGGGCAGAAGGCTTTTATATGCAGAAATACTGCGGCTGTGTCTTCTCCGAGGAAGAACGCTACCGCAAACCTCATCAGATCATCCGCTGAAAGGAAATCCTATGACTAACCTTAAATTTGCCGTTCCCTGCCTCTTTGGTTTGGAGGGCATTGCCGGTGACGAGCTGCGCCGGCTGCAAATAGAAAACGTGCAGGTGGAAAACGGCCGGGTACTCTTCACCGGCGATGCATACGCAATGGCAAAAGCAAATGTCTGCCTGCGTACCGGCGAGCGGGTACTCCTTGTGCTGGCTGAATTTAACGCCACCAGCTTTGAGGAGCTGTTTCAGGGTGTTTATGGCACCAATTTGGAGGATTTTATCCCGAAAAACGGTGTTTTTCCCGTGAAAGGCCATTGCCTGAACAGCAAACTTATGAGCGTGCCCGACTGTCAGGCTATCATTAAAAAAGCCGCCTCCAAGCGGCTGGGCGAAAAGTACGGTATAAACTGGCTGCCGGAAACCGGCGAAAAATTCCCCCTCCAGTTTTCCATTATGAACGACAAGGTCACGTTGTATCTCGACACCACCGGTCAGGGTCTTCACAAGCGGGGTTATCGGGCAACTGGCAACGAAGCGCCCCTGAGAGAAACCCTTGCCGCCGCAATGGTGATGCTGACCCGCTACCGGGGCAGAGAATTTTTATGGGATCCCTTCTGCGGCTCCGGCACCATCCCCATTGAAGCCGCGCTGATTGCCAAAAACCGCGCTCCCGGTCTTAACCGTCACTTCGGGGCAGAAAGCTTCCCTTGGGTAGAAAAGGACATCTGGGAGCAGGTGCGTACCGAGGCAAGAGACAAGGAATTTTCCGGCAAATACCGCATCCTTGGCTCGGATAACGACCCCAAATGCGTCTCCCTTTCCTTTGCCAACGCCAAAAAGGCCGGGGTTTCTGACTGTGTTACCTTTGCCGACGGGGACGCCACCAAAATGTCCCTGCCGTCTGATAGCGGTATCCTTATCTGCAATCCACCCTACGGTCAGCGGCTTATGGAGCAGGACAGCGCGAGAAGGCTTTATAGCGCCCTGGGCCGCCACCTGAAATTTGCGAACAACTGGCAGAAATTTATCATCACCAGTGAGCCGGAATTTGAGCATTATTTCGGCAAGCGGGCGGATAAAAAGCGGAAATTCTACAACGGCAAGATCAAATGTGATTATTATATGTTTACGGATAATCAGAGAAAAGTGAAGAAATGAAACATATTTTTATTATCAATCCGGTGGCCGGCTCCCGGGACCGGACAAAGGACTACACAACCCAAATTGAAAAAAGCTGCAGCCGACGTGGCTTGGCCTATGAAATTTATGTGTCCCGGTATGCGGGAGATTGCACCCGGTTTGCCCGGGAAGTGGCCCAATCCGG
>JAZSDE010000073.1:0-2298 GCA_045531015.1 Faecousia sp. | reverse complement strand
CCTTCCGTGCCTGTGGAGATCACCGGTCTTGCAGACGTGCCCGCCCCCGGTGACGAGTTTAACGCCGTTACCGACGAGCGTATGGCTCGCGAGCTGGTGGAGCAGCGCCGTCAGGCTGCCAAGGACGCAGCTGCCAATGCTATGCAAAAGGTCACCCTTGATAACCTCTTTGCCAAGATGCAGGAGGGCGAGATGAAGGAGCTGCCGCTGGTTGTTAAGGCTGACGTGCAGGGCTCTGCGGAAGCGGTTAAGGCTTCTTTGGAGAAGATCTCCAACGAGGAGGTCCGTGTAAAGGTCATCCACGCAGGTGTCGGTGCTATCAATGAGAGCGATATTCTGCTGGCATCCACTGCCGGTGCCATCATCGTCGGCTTTAACGTCCGTCCCGATGCCGCTGCTGCAGCAAGCGCACAGCGCTCCAATGTGGATATGCGGTTCTACCGGGTCATCTACGAAGCCATCGATGAGATCGAGGCCGCAATGAAGGGTATGCTGGCACCCCAGTTTGAGGAAGCTATTATCGGCCACGCCGAGGTGCGTATGACCTACAAGGTTTCCGCTGTGGGCACCATTGCAGGCTGTATGGTGAAAGATGGCAAGGTTACTCGCGATGCACAGGTTCGTGTTCTGCGTGACAATATCGTTATCCATCAGGGTGAGGTTGGCTCTTTGCAGCGCTTCAAGGATCAGGCTAAGGAAGTCACTGCCGGCTATGAATGCGGTATGAGCATTTTGAAGTTTAACGACATCAAGGAAGGCGACATTTTTGAGTGCTTTGTGATGGAAGAAGTTAAGAGATAAGGATTTCCACCGCACCGCAGGTAGCGGTGCGGTGGATGATTTTGTTCAGTGAAAAATGAATAGTGAAAAGTGAAGAGTTAAGGTGTTGGCTTTGCCAACGGATTTAAAATCGTGCCGTAGGCACACTACACTTATTCTCTTTTACCTTTTACCTATTACTTTATCATTACGAAAGGAATGATACTATGGCATCCAACCGAATGGGAAGAATCAATGAGGAGCTTCAAAAGGAGCTATCGAACCTCATTCGCAATCTGAAAGACCCCCGGGTGCAGGATACGATGATCTCTGTGACCCGTGTGGAAGCCACCCCCGACCTGCGCT
This sequence comes from Faecousia sp., assembly GCA_045531015.1. Taxonomy (GTDB): domain Bacteria; phylum Bacillota; class Clostridia; order Oscillospirales; family Oscillospiraceae; genus Faecousia. Next base: position 1,173 of record JAZSDE010000073.1, on the reverse strand, counting down.
GGGCGAAGGTCTATGTGAGCTTTTTGCAGGATGAGCGGGCAAATGACGCCCTGAAGGGTCTTAAATCTGCTTCCGGGTATCTGCGCCGGGAGCTGGGCAGCGCGCTGAACCTGCGCTACACTCCGGAGCTGCAGTGGGAGAAGGATGACTCCATCACCTACGGCGCAAAAATGCTCAATCTCATTAACTCCTTGGGCGTTACCCATGAGGATGCGGAAACGGAAGAATAAAGAATGAAGCCCGTTGTCATTGCGAATTTGCCGGTTGCGGTTGCAGAAAGCCTCCCTCTGACGAGGGAGGTGGCACGGCAAAGCCGTGGCGGAGGGAGAGAAACTACCCCTCAGTCAGAAATCAAAGATTTCTGCCAGCTCCCCTGACAAGGGGAGCCTTAGGAACTACAGATTGGCTTTCGGAATGACAGGAAGTGGCGGAGGTAAGTATGAACGGAATCGTAATTGTGGACAAACCGCAGGACTGGACAAGCCAGGACGTGGTCTCTAAGCTGCGTGGCGTGTTCAAAACACGGCGCATCGGACACGGCGGCACCCTTGACCCTATGGCCACCGGCGTTCTGCCGGTGTTTGTGGGCAGAGCCACCCGGGCGGTAGAGTTTTTTGAACACGCGGAAAAAACCTATATCGCCACCCTCCGTTTAGGACTTACTACCGACACGGAGGACATTACCGGGCGGGTGCTGGAAGAAAAGACTGTTTCAGTGACACGGGAGAAATTGGAAGCGGTGCTTTTTCGATTCCGGGGCGAGATCGATCAGATCCCACCGATGTATTCTGCCATTAAGGTAAACGGACAGAAGCTCTATGAGCTTGCCAGAAAGGGCAGGGAAGTGGAGCGGCAGACCCGAAGAGTCACCATTTTTCGCTTAGAATGTGAGAAATTTGACGGCTTGGAAGCGAAGCTCTTGGTCCATTGCTCAAAAGGTACGTATATTCGTACCCTTTGTAAGGATATTGGCGAGGCGCTGGGTTGCGGTGGCTGTATGGCTGCGCTGCGGCGGGTTTCTGCCGGTGCATATACCGCAGAAAATGCAGTATCTTTGGAAACTTTGATTGCAGAGGGAGAACCGGGAAAATATCTGCTGACCGTGGACAGTATGTTTGCCGAGTATCCGGAAGCGGTGCTGACGGAAAATCAGGAAAAACGCTGCCGCAACGG
>JAZSDE010000126.1:0-6006 GCA_045531015.1 Faecousia sp. | reverse complement strand
TCTGCTCAGTGGTTTGTAAAAATGAAGCCTTTGGCAGAAAAAGCCATTGCAGTGGTCAAAGAAAATGAAACAAAATTTGTTCCTGAACGGTTCAGCAAGACATATCTTAATTGGATGGAAAACGTTCGTGACTGGTGCATCTCCCGTCAGCTTTGGTGGGGTCATCAGATTCCTGCCTGGACCTGCGCCGAGTGCGGTCATATTACTGTCTCCCGCGACGATGCTACCGAATGTGAGCACTGCCATAGCAAGAATATTACCCGGGAAGAGGACGTGCTGGATACCTGGTTTAGCTCAGCTCTTTGGCCTTTCGAAACTTTGGGCTGGCCGGAAAAGACCGAGGATCTCCAATATTTCTATCCCACTGATGTGCTGGTTACCGGCTATGATATTATCTTCTTCTGGGTCGCCAGAATGATCTTCTCCGGCTGTGAGCATACCGGAAAGACGCCTTTCCACACTGTGCTGATCCACGGTCTTGTTCGCGACGATAAGGGCAGAAAGATGTCGAAATCCCTTGGTAACGGCATCGATCCCCTGGAAATGATCGAAAAGTACGGCTGCGATGCGCTGCGTATGAATATGGTTATGGGCAACTCTCCCGGAAACGATATGCGTTTCTATGTGGAGCGGTGCGAGGCGATGCGTAACTTTGCCAATAAGCTGTGGAACGCCAGCCGCTATGTGCTGATGAACCTGAAGGAGGATGCAGTAAACGCACTGCCTGCTGCTGACGCATTGACGGTTGCCGACAAGTGGGTGCTCTCTAAGCTCAATACCCTCATTTCCGAGGTTACAGACAATATGGAGCGGTACGAGCTGGGCGTTGCCATTCAAAAGGTCTACGATTTCCTTTGGGATACCTACTGCGACTGGTATATCGAGCTGACAAAGGCAAGACTGTACTCCGATGACGAGGCACAGAAGAACACGGCGCTGCAGGTGCTTGTGTATGTGCTTGACCAGACACTGCGTCTGCTGCATCCCTTTATGCCTTTCATTACCGAGGAGATCTGGCAGAGCCTGCCCCACGAGGGTGAGGCACTGATCACCGCCCAATGGCCTGTTTACACCGAAGCTCTGGCATTCCCCAAGGAAGAGAGTCTGATGGAATCCGTTATGAGCGCTATCCGCTCTATCCGTAACCGCCGGGCAGAGATGAATGTACCGCCGTCTACCAAGGCTGCGTTGTTCGTTCTCACCTCCAAGCCTCAGGTCTTTACCGAGGGCAGCGACTTTATCCAGCGTCTTGCTTATGCCGATCAGGTGACTGTCCTTGACAAGGAGCCGGAGAATATCGACAAGATGGTCTGCTGCACCACCGCTGATGCAAAGCTCTATATTCCTATGGGTCAGCTTGTGGATATTGCCAAGGAACTTGACCGTTTGGATAAAGAGCTGGAAAAGGCAAGGAAGAATCTTGCGGTCATCGAAGGAAAGCTCTCCAACGAGAACTTTACCGCCCGTGCGCCGGAAGCGGTTGTAAACGCCGAGCGGGAAAAGGCCGAAAAGGCAGGAAACCTCATTACCCAGCTTACCCAAAGCCGGGAAGCACTGGCAAAATTATAATCAAATATGTACCGATAAGTAGCGTATAACCCCGCGTTATACGCTACTTTCTTTTTGTCTTACCCATTGCGACAGAAAATATGGGTAGGACTTTTTATACTTGTATAGAAGCTTACAAAGGAGGACAGAATATGCATTTGACAAGTTATCTGCAGGACAGTCAGCTGACCGTTGCCCTGACAGGCGAGATCGACCACCACTGTGCAAAGGCGTACATCGATACGATCATCGGAAAGATCGAAGCCTATAAGCCCCGAATCTGTGTGCTGGATTTTCAGGATGTGACTTTTATGGACTCGTCCGGTATCGCGGTTGTCATCAACACCCTTCGAAATATGACGCGGATCAAGGGAAAGCTTTGCTTAATTGGCATCCGGGAGCAGCCTATGCGCGTATTTGCCGCATCGGGAATTGACAAATTAGTAGAGATCAAGGAGGTAGCCGTATGAAATTTGAAAACTATATGCAACTGGAGTTTCCAAGCAAATCCTGTAACGAAGCCTTTGCCCGCTCAGCGGTGGCTTGCTTCGCATCCCAAATGGATCCCACACTTGAGGAGCTGGGAGATATTCGCACAGCCGTTTCGGAGGCAGTGACAAACTGCATCGTTCATGCCTATCCCGATGGGTACGGGGTTATTACACTGCGATGTAGGATATTGAGAGACAATGTGCTTGACATCGTGGTGAAGGATAAAGGTGTGGGCATCCCAGACTTAGAGCAGGCGCGAAGACCTATGTTTACCACCGGTGGAGAAGACCGCAGCGGTATGGGCTTTACTATTATGGAGAGTTTTATGACCAGCTTTTCGGCCACAAGTAAGGTTGGAAAGGGAACGACGGTACATATGAGAAGAAAGCTGCAAAAACGGAAATGAACGAAACGTACGACTTAATTAGAAAAAGTCAATCCGGGGATAAAACCGCACGGGAGCAGCTGCTGGAAGAAAACAGCGGTCTTGTGTGGGCGGTAGTGCGTCGCTTCTTAGGCCGTGGCGTGGAAACAGATGATCTATATCAACTTGGCTGTTTGGGGTTCTTGAAGGCTGTGGACGGCTTTGACACGGAATTTGGCACCCAGTTTTCTACCTATGCCGTACCGAAGATCGCAGGCGAGATCCGTCGTTTTCTCCGGGATGACGGCGCGGTTAAGGTCTCAAGGGGCATTAAGGAGCGGGCTGCCTCCATTAAAACAGCCCGTAGCCAGCTGATTGCGGAAATGGGCAGAGAGCCGACAGTTTCAGAGATCGCGGGCAGGACGGGGCTCACGCCAGAGGACATTGCAATGGCAGAGTTGGCCACGGCAAATATTGAGTCCATATACCAGCAGACAGGGGAGGAGGGCTTTACCTTAGAGAGCGTGCTGACGGATACAAAGTCCGAGGACGCAATGCTGGAAAAGATCGCCCTCGATCAGGCCATTTCCTGCCTTTCCGAGCGGGAGGGAATGGTCATTCGCCTGCGGTATTTCCACGGTCTTACCCAAGAGCGGACGGCAAAGGTTTTACAGGTCAGTCAGGTGCAGGTTTCCCGGATCGAAAAGAAGGCTCTGGGGCATTTAAAGACATTATTAAGCTAAATTTGTACTTTACCTTTTGACGAAAATATTGTAGAATATAGGCATCCTATAAAAGTACAGGTATGCTTATGAATGATGCGTATTTAAGTCGGTTTGTCGCAGCGCGGCAAACCTATATAGAAAAACAGTTTGCGCGGCTCAATCCCGAGCAGCGAAAAGCGGTCCTTGCTACGGAAGGGCCGCTGCTTCTGCTTGCGGGTGCTGGCAGTGGTAAGACAACGGTGCTTATTAACCGCGTGGCGAATATCCTGCGATATGGTCGCGGCAGCGATACAAATGAAGTGCCCGATACCGTTACGGAGGATGACGTTCTTTTCCTTGAGGGGCTTTCCTATCCCTGTACGGATGAAGAAAAGAGCCGCGCGGATTATCTGTGCGCTGTCGAGCCGGCGGCACCTTGGAGCGTTCTTGCCATCACCTTTACCAATAAGGCGGCAAACGAACTGAAGGAACGGCTTTCTCTGTCCATCGGTCCCGGGGCTGATGACATTTGGGCGATGACCTTTCATTCTGCATGCTGCCGCATTCTCCGCCGGGAGATCGAGGTGCTGGGCTACGAGCGAAATTTTACCATCTACGATTCTTCTGATTCCGAGAGACTTATGAAGGCGGTTCTTAAAGAGCTGAATATGGACGATAAGATGTTCCCACCCAAGTATGTTTTGGGCTATATCAGCCGGGAGAAGGACAATTATTCCACCCCCGAGGATATGCAAAGGCGCATTTGGGAGACGGGGGACAGCCGCTTAGATCCCATTGTGAGGGCTTATCGGCTCTATCAGCGCAAATTAAAAGAGAATAATGCCTTGGATTTTGATGATCTTATCTTTATGACCGTCAAGCTGCTGCAGGAGAACGAGGACATTCGCACACACTATCAGCGCAAGTTTAAGTACATTTTGGTGGATGAGTATCAGGACACCAACCATCTGCAATATCTGCTCACATCGCTGCTGGCCGGCGGTTATGAGAATTTGTGCGTTGTGGGCGATGATGACCAAAGTATTTATCGCTTCCGCGGCGCAACCATTGAAAATATCCTAAATTTTGAAAAGCAGTACCGGGATTCCCGCGTGATCCGTTTGGAGCAGAATTACCGCTCTACCCAGAATATCCTGAAGGCTGCCAATGCGGTTATTGCGCACAACATTGGCAGAAAGGGTAAACGGCTTTGGACCACCAACTCGGTGGGTGAGAAGATTACTGTCTATGAAGCGCCGAATGAGACGCAGGAAGCGTCCTATGTGTCCGGTCAGATACTGTCTGCGTTGCGTACAGGCAAATACAGCGACCACGCAGTACTCTACCGCACCAACGCCCAATCGAACGTTATGGAACAGACCCTCCGCAGAAACGGCATCCCCTACAAAGTGGTGGGCGGTATGCGCTTCTTTGACCGGGCGGAAGTTAAGGATATGCTTTCCTATCTCTGCGTGATCAACAACCGCAATGACGATCTGCGGCTTAACCGGATCATAAACAATCCGCCCAGAGGTCTTGGCGACAAGACAATGGATATGGCAAGGCGTTTGGCGTCAGCGCAAGGCCTGCCGCTGTATCACGTGGTTTCCGATCCCTATAATTATGGCCCTCTGGAAAAATCCGCGAAGAAATTTATGGATTTTACCATCCTGATCGAGGGCCTTGCCCAGCTGTTGGAAACGGAAATTTCGCTGACGGATTTTTATGAAGAGGTTATGATCCGCACAGGCTACATCGATATGCTCCAAAGTAAACCTACGGAGGAGAATAAGACCCGGCTGGAGAACATCCGAGAGCTAAATTCCAGCATTAAGGCCTATATGGAGAATGCGGAAACGCCCACACTTGCGGGTTTCTTAGAAGAAATTGCTCTTTATACAGATCTTGATGAGTATAACAGCAGCGACGACTGCGTGGTCTTGATGATTATGTACGTGGCAAAGGGCCTGGAATTTCCCTATGTGTACCTTGTGGGCTTTGAAGAAGGACTGTTTCCCGGTGTCCGTTCCTTTGGTGACCCGGACGAAATGGAGGAAGAGCGGCGGCTTTGCTATGTTGCAATCACCCGGGCAAAGCAGAATCTTACCATCTCTTATGCGCGGGAGCGTATGCTCTATGGTCGTACCAATGCGGCGCTGCCGTCCCGTTTTCTGAAGGAAGTGCCCTCAGAGGTTTACGAAAAGAAAGGCGCATTTGTGCGCCCGCAGAGCGCCTATTCTACACCTTACCGCACGCCTGCGTCCACTGGAAGCACCTATCAAACGCCCAAAACAACCACATACACCATTCCCACCGAGAAACCGGCGGTTATGCTGGATCTCAAAAAGGGCGATATGGTGGAGCATACCGCCTTTGGCAAGGGTATGGTGCTGTCGGTTATCAAGATGGGAAATGATGCTCTTTGGGAGATCGTCTTTGACGAAAAGGGCACAAAGAAGCTGATGGCAAAGGCTGCCTCTGCCCATATGAAACGGCGGTAACCATTTTCACTCCGGCAGCATATACTGTCCGGGGAGGGATGGGTTTGCGTTATGTGATTTGGCGGATTGCTCGCTTTTTGTTGATACTTTTATTGATTGCCGTTTGCTGTGTTGTGTTATTCCGTATCCGCTATGAAGCCTCTATTCGGGATTTGGCAGAAACACAGGTGAAGAACGCCACCTCTGACCTAATCAATGATGCCATCGATGCGCAGATCGTCAGCGGCAATATTCAGTATGACCGGATCGTATATTTTGAAAAGGATCTGGACGGACAGATCACAGCCCTGAAAACCAATATGGTCGAGGTCAACCGGCTGAAAACGGCAATCTTAAATCTCATTAATGATGAGATTCTCTCTCTTGATTCGGAGGAGCTGGGAATCCCAATCGGCAG
>JAZSDE010000104.1:0-7311 GCA_045531015.1 Faecousia sp. | reverse complement strand
TCCGAGGCAAACAGCACCGTGCTGTCAACGAATTTGCAGTAGTGCAGCACCTGCCGCCCGCCAACGAATTTTTTGTAGTACCAGTCAATTACCAGGGTTTTTTCGTCTGTACTGACCGTATCATCGTAGATATACTCACTTACTGTTTTTCCGCCGGCACCCAGCTTACCCTTCAGCTCCGGGTAGCTCTGCTGCAGCAGCTCGTTGTCCCACAGCTCCACACTGAAGAAATTTTTGGACTTCTGAATATCCGAAACACCAGGCTCCCAAAACAGGTTCAGAATTTCCATCTCCCGGATATCCACATCACCTAAGCCGTTTAGCTTTTGGGCATTCCAGAATACACCAATTACGCCGGTACCGCCGCGCAGCTTAGAATCGCAATGCGTGCTGTAGACATCCTCAAACTCTGCGCCTTCCATAACCACCGGCACAACCGCTGTCAGCCGCTTTGCCTCTTCCTTGTCGCCCTCCTCCCGGGGCAGGATGTTGGCCATAGGATAATTGTCCATCATGTCGGCATGCTTGCCGGCAATTGCATTGAATAACCATCCGGATACCGGCTCCACCTGCTGGTCCGTATCAGTCCGGATATAATCCCAGTGGCGCAGTTTGTACCACTGCTCATTGGCAATTACCCGCTGCTCCAAATTCCGCTTGCCGGCTTTGTACTGCTGCAGTATCTGCGCCGCCTCTTTGACCTGGTCGATACCGATCACATCCACACCTGCCGTCGGTTTTATACCCTCTCCCGGGAGAGGGTGCCCCACGGGGGCGGGTGTGGGATGTGCTGTGCCCCCAATGTCATTGCGGGGAACACTGCTGACTGAGGGGTTGTTTCTAAAGCCACCGTCCCCAAAGGCTCCCCTTGTCAGGGGAGCTGTCAGTGCAGCTGACTGAGGGGTAGTCACCCCTCCACCATCCCTGTCATTGCGACCCGGCGCAGCGAGTGGAGAAATCCGTTCCTCCTGCCCACGCAATATCTTCTTATCCTTAACCATCTATGATCTCCATTCCCGGCTTTCTCGCCGACGTTCTCACATCCTCCCGGTCGATATCCAGGAAGAGCTTCATGGGACTGTTGTTCCAGGGGTCCGGCTCTGCAGGAACCTTCGGTTTGATAGGCCTGCTCATACAGAAATATCTTGTTTCATCTGCCACGTGGTCCTCTCCGTCCGTATCCAGATCCTCCGGCTTATGCTCATCGTACTGCAGCAGCGGCATTGTCCGGATGAATGCTTTGCAGTTACTGAATACGTATAGCATCGGGTACCCGTTCTCATCGAAGGCAAGCCGGTAATGCACCTGCATCCAACCCGGAATACGCTTGTTATCACCGGGTGTAAAATACACCTGATGTTTTGCTGCCACATCTGCGATAGATTCACCGGTCTCTGCATCCCATATAGCAGGGTCAGCAATCCCGTGTATCCGCTTTCCCGCCAGCCATGGGTGTTCCCGTTCAATCTCCTGTATCTTGGCAAACACCTGAGGCGGCGTCCATCTGATGCCCTCGTTTGGCTCTTTGTCACAGCCATACAGCTCCAAGATGCGGTAGGCAACTCCATCGTAGTCAACTGCCCACCAGCCACAGCTAAACGGCCGGTGATAACCCCAGTCAAAGCTTCGGTATATCTTCCATCCTGCAGGGATTTCAAAGGGGTCAATTACGTGGGTGAACTGCCTGTCCGCATAATGCTGTGGGTTGTCAATAAAGTCCTCAAAGAACTGACCCTCGAAAATGTTCCAGCTGCCCTCCAGCCAGGCCTTCCGCAGCTTAGACGGCAGTGCCTCCAGCTGCTTGATGTAGTCCGGTTGGCTCTCCATAAGCGCCTTGTTATCCGTAACCAGTGCCTGAATGAACCGGTACTCCTCCGGATGCTCCCCCGGCTCATACCGCTTGTCAATAAACAGCCGTTTAAAATAGCCGTGACTGCTTCCGCCCGGGTTGCAGGTGTAATATATCCGTTTTGGAAAGTTATTGACGCCACGCAGGCAAGCGGTAATTTTCTTAATCCAAAGCTCCTGCAGCTGCGTCGCCTCGTCCAGAAAAATAACATCAAATTCTGCGCCCTGATATTGGTCCATGTCCTTGTCATTATTGCAGTAGCCAAATTTGATGGTGCTGCCATTTGGGAAGGTAAAAACCTTTTCTGTCTTGTTATACACTGCCACATCGTACAGCTCATCCCGCAGGGTGTTGATGTGGTTGTTTATCAGCTCCGGAAACGTCCGTCGTACAATGAGAATTTTAATTCCCTTGTAAGTACCCGCCAGAATTTTAGCCTTTGTCCACACTGCCCAGCTCTTTCCGCCGCCACGGGCTCCGCCAAAGCCCACATGCTTTTCTGTAGCAGAGAGAAATGCATATTGCTTATCACTCAGCTTGCTAAGATCAATTACGCCCATACCTTTGCCTTCCTCTCTTGTCAGCACCCAAAGGCTCCCTTGTCAGCGCAGCTGACTGAGAGGTTGTTTCTAAAGCCACCGTCCCCAAAGGCTCCCCTTGTCAGGGGAGCTGTCAGCGCAGCTGACTGAGGGGTAGTCACCCCTCCACCATCCCTGTCATTTCGAGGCGCGCAGCGACGCGGCAATCCGTCCCCACTGTCATTGCGACCCGGCGCTGCGAGCGAATAAATCTTCCCCCATTGTCATTGCCAGCCAGTGCGCACACTGGCGTGGCAATCTCCTGTATCATCCGTCATACCCTAAACTCCTCAGGAAGTCCGGTAACCACCATATCCGGCTTGCTATCCCGTTTATCTTCCTTCTTCCCGGCGTTATAATTCGTCTCCAAATCCCATATTAAGCCGGCAATGTGCTTTCTGGTAAGCACCTGCTCCTGCCGCCAGACGATCATTCTCTGCCGCACATCCTCGACGATTTCCACATACTCCGGGTATTTCTCCGGATCGCTCCAACGGCTCCAGGTACTGCTGTTGATACCGAGGTGTATACAGAGGCTGCCGATGGTCGGAGGGATCAAGTATTCCATAGCTGTGGCAACTTCCCCCAGCTTATTTTTTACCGGCACAGTATCCCAAATCACATGGCCATAGCTGTCTTTTTTGCCGCTGTCGACCTTTTCTGTTATTTCAATCTCCCGGCTAATGCTGTCAAAATATCGCTCCACAGCCCCTCTGAGCGCCTTCTTGGTGTATCTCCTGGGCCTTGCCATCCCATTCCTCCTTGTCATTCCGAGCAATGCGAGGAATCCGTTTCCCCACGCTTTCACCTGTCTTTTCTCCCATTCTAGCAAGAATAAGTGGACAACAAAAACCCCCCTGACGGACCCCTAAAAGCACGAAACCCGAAGGCTGTACCTTCGGGTTAATAAATACGCATAACGCACGAACGCGCACCCGCCCCCCGGCGCGTGCGTTTGTCGATTTGCAAAACTATTCTCTATTCTCCGCTAGCCTGTTCCAGTGCCTTTTCCACCAGGCAGCTGCTATACTCGCTCTTGCAATAGCGTTTCATCCACACTTTCTTCTCTGCAGGCACCGCAAAGGCAACATGTATCGCAGTCCCATCCCTTGGACCCTTACAGTAAATTTCGTGGCGCTCCTCACAGCGATAAAAGGGACACTTTGCGGCACAGCTGACTGTATGCTTTGACATTTTCACCCCTCCATTATGCGTTTTTATTCTTCTATCCCGCCACCGTCCGGCGGTATGTATGATTTAGGCGGCAGTACGTACCGAATATACTGCGGTTGACCCGGCTTTGTAAACTCCCGGCGATATAACAAACGACCTCCCTGAGGAACACGCAGCTCTGCATCGCTCAATGCCTCACGGTCTTTAGGCACAGGTCGAATAAGATTTCTTGTTGAGCGATATTTTTTTGCGTCCGGAACATGGCGTACCTGCTTGATGAAATACTCAGCAAGGGGCGTTCTGTCTTCCTGGTTATCCCACATCCTCTCCCAGTCAACACTCCCCTGTTTCTTCCACGCAGCAAGAAATGCATCTTTCGCTTCCGCATTGATTACCAGGTGATGATGTACACGAACTGTCTCGCCTGTATCCCCGTCCATATCCGAAGTGATATATACAGCCTTCAAGATGGCAGTTTTACCCAAACGGCGCTTAACCCTGCGTAAACAATTCCAAAGCTCGTGGTCTGCTGCCTGCCACAGTGCATTAAGCTGCTCCGATTCATCCAGGCTGCTTAAATCAATGCCCTGTTTTTCAAGCCACTTATGCAGTTTCTTCATACCGGCACTGTTATAGTCCAGGCCCAGGACAAGACTATCCGGAGAATTCTTGCCAAAGTTTGCGTTTAAGAGCCGGGCAAGCTGCTTAACCGAGGAATACTCATTCTGTGCCTGCTTCCGGATAGCATCTTTCTCTTTTCTTCTGAGTTTTCCATTAGGCCGTTGACCTGGGACCCAAAACTTGGTTTTCTCTCCCACGTTACCGGCCTCATATGTCCGGATTATCCAATAGCCCTCTTTTTGCACAGCTTATTCCCCTCTTTATATAAAATGGTTGAAAACTTAGGCCCTTACCTAGCCCAGAAACGCGCGTGCGCGCGCGTGTTTTTTATTTGGTTTTCCAAAGAGAGCACCATTTCCGATGCTCTCTGTGCAAAACCAAACACTCTGTCTTCAGCTGACGATTGCGCAGTATTCTGCCGGGTACGTCTGTTCTTTGCAGTACCAGCAGTCGGTATCCGGCCTGTACAGCCATTCGCCGTAAATCTCTTCAGCAGGCTTGTCCGGCCCAAACACCCGCATTACGCCGGTGAAGGCCTTGTAGCCCTGTACACAAATAATCTTTCTCATAGCTTAATTTCTCTCTTTTCGCTCAATGTACAGTTCTTCCGCCAGCTCCCAATCCAGAACATCACCGATGAATGTAATCGTTGCCTCCGCCTCTCCTTCCTCAAGAAGAACGGCTTGATCTTCAAATTGTGTCCAAACAACACTACCGACCGATGCACATTCACCGAGACCTACGCCGGCAAGCATAAACCCCGGCTTCTCTGTAGACTTAACAAAATATTTCATAGTTTCTCCTTCGCTGCCTTCTGCAATATCGCATTAATTTTTTCATCCATCACTTTTTCCAGATTGTAACAGTTGCCATGTGATATGTGGTTCTTCCAAGCATTGTACGATGCCCGAAATTTCTCCGGCGCCAGTTTTCCGCCGGCGACCAGTTTTGCCATACGCACAAATTTCCTCTGCGCATTCCGCTTGTTCTGATTCTTCAGTTTGCGAACCGGCGTACCGTCAGCGGCAATATAGGTATGGAAGCCCAGATAACTGACGCCGTTTTTGAAGGGGAATATCTGTGTCTTACCGTTCAGCTTCAGTTCCAATGTTTCCAGATACGCCGTTATAACCTCCAGACAATACTGCAGGTATGCCTTACTGGGATGGATAAGGTAGAAATCATCCACAAACCTGCCGTAGTACTCGATACCCAGCTCATGCTTTATCAGCTTGTCCATACCGTCAAGATACAAAAGAGCAAAGCCTTGGTTTATCTGATTGCCCAGCGGTATCCCCTTCCCCTGGGTACTGTCGATAAACAAATTACACAGCCAGCATATATCCGGGTCATAGCCAAAGTGATACTCCACAATATTCTTCAGCTGGGGATGAGATATGTTATAAAAGAATTTGGCAATGTCGCACTTCAGAATATATCCGTCAAAGCCATATCGGCTGTGAAACTGCTGCATCTGCTCCCGCAGCCGGTTCAGTCCAAACAATGTGCCTTTCCCTTTTTGACCAGCGCAATTGTCCCGGATAAATACGTGCTGCAGGCGCGGCAGCAGTACGTTATCACACAGACTGTGTTGTATGACCTTATCCTTGAAGGAGGTAGTCTGAATAATGCGTTCCTTCGGCTCGTAGACTTTAAATTCGGTATATTCTGATACACGGTAGGTCTTGTCCTTCAATTGCGCAATCAGGGTGTTTACTCCGTCCAACGCTGCAGCGTCAAACCGCGCAGCGCTTTTCCGGAAGCCCTTTCCGCATCGAGCCTTGCGGAAGGCACGGTACATATTCTTAAAATCAATTACTTTCTCAAAATCGGTCATACAACACAGCCCTCTTTGTTTATCCGTTTCCGGAAAGGTCATACGTTCTTTTGATATGGTGCATTGATTTCGGCTATTGCCTACTCTGACGAGCATTTTACCAGTACGGACGGACGCCGTTGTCGTTGTTGTTGTAGTTGTTGTTGTTGACGTAACCAGACGGCGAAACGCAAAGGAAAATACAACGTATGGCCTGTGTGAATTACTGTCTTTCCTTCGTTCTCCACGCAATGGACATATATTTTACATCGGATACCATCTTGGACCAGTATTCTGCCGACTTATTATTCAGCAGCTCCAGGAGCATAGACAGTTCGATGTAGAATGACAGTTCATCGCAATAGGTGATCGCCCGGGTAATCATTTCGCACCGATCCCGCTTGTGGGTAGTGTTATTGATCCGATTCGCTTCCATGAGGGTATCGAAGATATCCAAGCTCTTAAGCTGTATCCGGTCAACGAGAGAGTGGCGATACTTTTTGGGATAACGGTTGCAATTTGACGTCAGCTTGAAGGAATGAACGGCAAGCTCTTTTGCTTTAACGATTACTTTTAGGTCATTTTCACTCATTGTTACATCTCAAAAGATTCAAAGATAGAAGAATTAAAGATTAAAAACGGACGGACGCCGTCGTCGCCGTAGTAGTAGCCGTTGCTGTCGACGTAACCAGACGGCGAAACGCAAAGGGTCCAGTACGGGTCTTCGTGGGGCTTTGCAGATTCCGGCGTTGCAAGCCACCACCATTGGCCGGGGTTATATTCATCAAAAATTTCTACGTTTTCCCGGTAGAAATCCAAGGTGGGCAAGCTAACCCGGGATTCCAACTCCCCATAAGGTTTCAGACCGTCCAGAGCCGTCAGATCCGTCTTAAAGGTAAGTACATTTTCTTCCCCAACTGCTTCAATAATCTTAGGCAGGTATTCCTGTTCCAGCTTCTTCAGGATTTCGCTGCTCCGGAAATCATTGTTATCACCAAACCGGGATCGGAAGGCGATGTTCTTCATCACCACCGGTGTTTTTCCGTCTGCACCCGGGAATTTGATAAACTCCATACCTGCGACGGTGAAAGTCTCTCCGTCCTTGACGTTAGGGAATATAACGGTGTTTTTTGTGTTTTCCATAATATGCTCCTTTACTTAGATACAAAGATAGTAGATTTTAAGATACAAAACGGACGGACGCCGTAGTCGATGTCGCCGTAGTTGTTGCGGTGGACGTAACCAGACGGCGAAACGCAAAGGGTCCAGTACGG
>JAZSDE010000070.1:0-18353 GCA_045531015.1 Faecousia sp. | reverse complement strand
GCATAAAGAAAACCCCTTAAGGGGTAGCCCGTAAATGAAATGCGGTCGGCAAACCATTCGGGGCCCCTTTAGGGGCAATCGTCTGTAAAAAGCCCTTCTAGGGCTAAATCAAGCCCCCGGCTTAGCCGGGGGTTATGACTTATATGGAAAATAGAATAGAACAAAGGGCGAACAGAAGCATCGTGATCAGTGTCAGCACGGAAAGTGCGGAGGAGATATGCACCCGCTCCTCGTTTTCGGTGGAGAAAATGGGGATGATATAGGGTGGCGGCAGGATAAACAGAACTACAAGCGCGCCTTCAAACATCATACCTCCCAGCAGCGTGCGGTTAAGAAGCAGCAAAATGCCAAGTATACTGCCGGCAATTACCAGCCGAAGAAGTACCAGTCCGCCGGTTTTCTTCCAGTTGATCTCCTTAAAGACAAGATCGAAGCCCACGGCAAAGAGGATAACGGTGCCGGTAGGGGCAGAGAGGAAGTCTGTCACAGATTCGATGACGGTGCTGATGCCCCAAGTCCGGAAAAGATCATAAAGACCGCTGGCGCCGACAATAAGACCTGAAATGACGGCGATCAGGAGGGGGGAGGTTACAATGTCTTTCAAAATGGCTTTGGGACTGAAGCGGCCGGTCAGCAATGCCTTATAGACGGTAAATACGAAAATCTCCTGTCCCAGTGACAGCATTGCAAAGGCGGAAAGGCTTTTTTCCGGGAACAGCAGCCCAAACAGAGAAAAGCCCAACATACCCGCCTCAAAGCCGGAGGTGATGAAGGGGGCGGTTTTGCTGCCGGATCTACTGATTTTCGCCCACAAGAAGCCTACCGCCAGCATCGTGCAGCAGGCGAGGAAAATGATCACCGGCAGCGTTATGGTGGAAAGGGAATAGGATGCGGTGGCAAAAGAGCCGAAAAGCACAAAGGGCAGTGTTAAGTTAATGACTACCTTTTTTAAGGTATCCACACCGTCTTGGGTCAAAAAACCCCGGCTGCGGCACAGCGCGCCGATGCCTAATGCCACAAAGACCGGCAGGGCGGTGGAGGTTACAGATAGTACTGTTCCCATAGATTACTTGATAACGCCCTTTTGGACGATGACGTTGGCATAGATGGCAGTTTCGCCGGTCTGAATGACGCAGTAGCAGTCCTTGGCTTCGTCGTAGAATTTGAAGCGGTCGATGTTGCCTACGGCATCTGCACCGCGGTCGTCGTACTTAGAAACGATTTCTTTGTAGGTCTCCCATACGGGGATGACGAGATCCTTGTCACACTCCATCTTTTCCATCAGGATGACGGGCTTTTCTACGTATGTATCGGTGGGAATGACCTGCAAAATAGCGTCCAGCAGCTCGGGTACGCCGTGACCGTCAGCCCGGAGGAAAATAGCGCCCTTGGCCTTTGCCATAGCTGCGCCGGGGAAGTTGCCGTCACCGATGCAGATGCGGTCACTATGACCCATTTCACAAAGAACCTTTAAAAGCTCAGGGGAAAGAATAGAAGGGATATTTTTTAGCATGAAATTACCTCCGTTTTGGAAAAGTGGCGGTCTTTTGACCGCCACTTTTTAGTTTGGGAATTACTTGTACATAGGACCGTAGGTGGCGCAGGCGCGGTAGTCCTGACCTTCCTTGTCCATACCAAATGCGTTCCAGCAAGCAGGACGGTAGATATCGTCCTCAGGAACGTTGTGCATACATACGGGGATACGGAGCATGGAACACATAGTAATGAGGTCAGCACCGATATGGCCGTAGGAAATAGCACCGTGGTTGGCGCCCCAGTTCATCATGACCTCATAAGCGGTCTTGAAGGGAGAGCCTTCCTTGCCATCGCAGCGAGGTGCAAACCAAGTGCAGGGCCAAGTGGGGTTGGTGCGCTCCATCAGGGTATCGGAAACCTCATCAGGCAGGTTGACGGTCCAGCCTTCTGCGATTTGCAGGACAGGGCCAAGACCTTTCACAAGGTTCATACGGATCATCGTGCAGGGCATTTCTGCCTTGGTGGTGTAGTGGCTGGAGAAGCCGCCGCCACGGAAGTTATCCTGACCGGCCTCGCACCATACGGTAGCGTCGGTCATCTTCTTGATGTCGTCCTCGGTAACCTCCCACCACTTCTTCATAGTAGCGTTGCCGTTTTCGTCAGTGCAAACACCGGAGGCATCCAAGCAGGCTGCGCCGGAGTTCAGGAGATGGATGATACCGTTAGACTCTGCGGCCTTGCCTTCTAAATCATAGCCGGTAACGCGCTTGGTAGCTTCACCGGACCAGTAAGTACGGACGTCGGCAAAGATCTGCGCCCGATGGGTCAGCAGACGCATCATCAGCATACTCATGCCGTTGAGAATATCATTCTCGGTAGCCAGTGTATAAGGCTCACGGGCACCTTCGTAGTCGAAGGTGGAGGAAAGCAGAGCTTCAGGATAGTCACAGTTGGGCCAATGGTCGGTCCACTGGCGCTGACCCTGGAAGCCGCCTGCAATGGCGTTATGGCCGACCTTCTCTTCCTCAAACTTATCGGAGAGACCCGGGTTGCCTGCCATCAGGTCCTTAATGATGCAGTACATCTTAACGGTGAATTCCCACTGTTTTTCCTTTTCTTCGGGAGTGAACTTAATGCGAACCTTCTCGCCCAGGAAGTCAACTTCTTCGGGGTTGTCGTCGCGGCCTTCCTTGCAGTGTTCCTTGGTCCAAGCCAGAGCCTTTTGGAACTCTTCCTCATTGTAGATGCCCTCCTCCATACGGCGAAGGATCTCTACCTCGTCAACGGACTCCACACGCATACCGAAGTACTCTTCCAGTACGCTCTGATCCATAATAGAACCGGCGATACCCATACACTGAGAGCCGATCTGCAGGTAGGACTTACCACGCATCGTAGCGACAGCAACAGCGGCACGGCCGAAGCGGAGCAGCTTTTCCTTTACATCCTCGGGCATCTGGGTGACCTGATCCCGATCCTGAACCTCGTGGCCATAAATGCCGAATGCGGGCAGACCCTTCTGGGCGTGACCTGCCAAAACGGCTGCTAAGTACACTGCGCCGGGACGCTCTGTGCCGTTAAAGCCCCAAACACCCTTAATGGTGTGAGGATCCATATCCATAGTCTCGGAGCCGTAGCACCAGCAGGGAGTGACGGACAAGGTGATGGATACGCCTTCCTTCTTAAACTTGTTGGCGCAGGCGGCTGCTTCAGGTACACGGCCGATGCAGGTGTCAGCCATAACGACCTTTACTCTCTCACCGTTGGAGTAGAACAGGTTCTCCTCGAACAGCTTCTTGGCGGACTCGGCCATTGCCCAAACCAGAGGCTCCAAAGATTCACGCATCATCTGAGGGCCGCGGCGGCCGTCAACGATGGGGCGAATACCAATCACGGGATAATCGCCAACGTATCTGTTTTTTGCCATAATACTTTCCTCCTGTTTTGTGCCGCAGCATCCTGCGGCGGTGTTTACATTATATAATATAAAAGCGAAATTGCTTTCATACCCGCATTTAAGGCTGCAAAAGCTGACAGCTCAGGCGGGTGACCCGTGCTTGGCCGTCATATCCCTGCAAACGCTCGATTATATATTCTCCTGCAAGCTGCCCGATGCCGCTTTCCGGCTGGGAGACCACAGGAAGAGGTGACTTCATCATTTTGCAGACATCTACGCAGTCAAAGCCGATGAGATCCATATCCTCGGGGATCCGCACACCCATATCCCGCAGAGCGGTAAAGGCGCCGATGGTGATGTCGTAGTTGGTGGTGACGATGGCGGTGGGGGGATCGGAGAGCCTTAGAAGCTGCTCGCAGCCGTGGTAGCCGGTGGCGAAAATGTTGGGGCCGTTTGCGATCAGACCGTCATCGTAGATAATACCATGATCCGACAGGGCTTTTAAGTAACCGATCTGCCGTTCTTTGGCGGTAAAGACGGCCCTGGGGCCGGAAATCAGACCGATCCTGCGGTGACCCCGTTCGATAAGCGCAGATACGGATGTATGTACAACCTCGGTGTTGTTTACCAGCACGGTGTCGCTGATAACACCTTGAATCATTCGGTCGAATTGGACAACGGGGATATTGCAGTTGGCGGTGAGGTCGTAAAACTCTTCTGCTGTCAAGTTTTCCGGTGCGTAGATCAGACCGTCTATGCCGGTAGAGATCAGAAATTGCAGATTGTCCCGCTCCAAACCGTGGTTCGCGCCGTAAGAGGAGACCAGCGTGTGATACCCGTATTCCCGCAAAACCTTATCAAGGGCGTTCAGGAAGCTGCCGTAAAAGGGGGCGGTCAGGTCGGGGATCAGGATGCCGATGGAGCGGCTGCGCTGGGTCTTGAGACTTCTTGCGAAGGGATTGACACGAAAATCCAGAGAGTCAATGGCGTGACTGATGGCAGCGGCATTCTCACCCCGGACATTTCCACCGTTTAAATACTTGGAAACGGTGGCAATAGAGACCCCGGCCATACGCGCAACGTCTTTTATAGTTGCCATAGGGCTCACCTACCTTCCAAAAAGTGAAACGTTTCGCCCACAAAATAGCGGCTTCGACAAAATGTGTTGCTGTTTACGTTATTATAATATAAAAACTTTTTTGTGCTGTCAATACAAAAAATGAAAAAAATACTTGATTTTTTTAGTGAAATTGATTATAGTATGGGTGTCGGTACAAAAAATGACTGCCGATCTGCTGAGTTTTTGTGCAGAAGATACAAGCGAAACGTTTCGCGTTTGTGCGAGGCGTACAGAGAGATTCCTGAAATGACAGGATTTTGGGAAATTATTTTTCTTTAGACACAAAGGGATTTGTGAGAAAGGTGAGTTGAATGGGCGAAACAATTCTGAAGATGCAAGGCATCCAGAAGCACTTCTCCGGTGTCCACGCGCTCAAGGGCGTTAACTTCGAGCTCAAGGCTGGCGAGGTTCACGCGCTGATGGGTGAAAACGGTGCCGGCAAGTCCACACTGATCAAGGTGCTCTGCGGCATCCACAAAAAGGATGGCGGTACAATCGAGTATTTAGGTCAGCAGGTCAGCTATGATAACATCGCGCAATCTCAGGCGGCCGGTATCAGCGTTATCCACCAGGAGCTGAATATGATGAACCACCTGACAGTGGCCCAGAATATGTTCATTGGCCGTGAGATTATGAAGGGCGGCTTCATTAATGACAGAGCTATGGAGGCAGAGGCACAGCGCCAGTTCGACCGTATGGGTGTTAAGATCGATCCTTCTGCCAAATTAGGTGACCTGACGGTTGGTAAGCAGCAGATGGTGGAGATCGTAAAGGCGGTTTCCAGAGAGTGTAAGCTTTTGGTGCTGGACGAGCCTACTGCAGCGCTGACCCAACCCGAGGTAGAAGAGCTCTTTAAGATCATGAACGAGCTGCGCGACAAGGGCATCGGTATGATTTACATATCCCACCGTATGGATGAGATCAATCGCATTTCCGACCGTGTGACTGTTATGCGTGACGGTGAGTACGTGGACACGGTATTTACCAGGGATGTAACCAAGGACGACATCGTGAGGATGATGGTCGGTCGTGTGATCATGGGTGATAAGAAAGCCTGCAGCAGCGTGCCTGCAGATGCACCGGTCATTTTGGAGGTCAAGCACCTCAATGCCGGTAAGGAAGTTAAGGATGTAAGCTTTTCCCTCCGAAAGGGTGAAATTCTCGGTTTTGCAGGCCTGATGGGTGCGGGACGTACCGAGGTTGCCCGTGCGCTCTACGGCGCGGATCCGAGACAGACCGGTGAGATCTTCATTGCCGGCAAGCGCGTGAACATTAAGACCCCCGAGCAGGCGGTCAAGCACGGCATTTGCTACCTCAGTGAGGATCGGAAGCGTTACGGTCTAATGTTAGGCAAGTCCGTCACCGAAAACTCTGCCATCGCTTCCGTGGATAATTACGTACAGTACGGCTGGATCAACGACCGCAAGATGGAAACAGTCTCTGCGGAAAAGAACGCGCTGCTTCGCACCAAGACGCCCTCTATGGCACAGCTTTTGCGAAACCTTTCCGGCGGCAACCAGCAAAAGGTCATTATCGCCCGGTGGCTGATGAAGGATTCTGATATTTTCATCTTTGACGAGCCTACCCGCGGCATTGACGTCGGCGCCAAGAGTGAAATGTATGCGCTGATGGAAGATCTGGCTTCCAAGGGCAAATCTGTTATTATGATCTCCTCTGAGCTGGCTGAGATCCAGCGGCTCAGTGACCGCGTTATCGTGATGTGCGAAGGCCGGGTAACCGGTGAGTTGGACATCAAGGATGCTACGCAGGAAAAAATTATGAGATACGCCACTATGCGTGAGTGATAGGAAAGGATCGATAAATATGATTAACAAGAAACCTTTTAAGCTTCAGCAGAATATCATCATGCTCTTCGCTACGGTGGTGCTGCTGGGCCTGTTTAGCTTGGTGAATCCCAATCTGATCACAGATAAGTATATGATCCTGAGTATGGTGCAGCGGATCGCACCCTATGCCATTATGGGGCTTGGTGTTACCTTTGTTATCGCCACCGGAGGTATCGATCTGTCTCTGGGTACTGTGGCTATTGCTTCCGCGGTTTTGGCCGGTAAGCTGTATTCTATGAATGTGATCCCTCTGTGGGCAACCATTCCTGTAATGATGCTAATCGGCACGTTCTGCGGTCTGCTTAACGGCCTGATGGTCGCAAAGCTGAAAATCCCTGCATTTATCGCCACCTTAGGTACGATGATGGTATCCCGCGGTCTTTCTGCTTTGCTGGCTGGCGTACCCAACATCTTCTATCCCACCGGCACCTGGTACAATAAGACCTTCTCCAGCCTGAATGCCTTCCCTATGGGCGCTGTTTGGGTGATCGGACTGATGCTGGCCTGTATGTACCTGATGTACAAAAATAAGATCGGCCGCTACATTCTGGCCATTGGCTCTAACGAAGAGGCTACCCGCCTGTCCGGTATCAACACCGACAACTACAAGATCTTCGCATATACCTTTGCAGGCCTGTTCTGCGGCATCGCAGCGATCTTCTATTCTGCTGCATTCCCTACCATCCAATGCGCCGCCGGTAACGGTATGGAGCTGGATGCCATTGCAGGCGTGTATATCGGCGGTACTTCTTCTGCCGGCGGTGTCGCTTCTGTTTCCGGCTCTGTCATCGGTGCAGCGCTGCTGGTTGTCATCCAAAGTGGTCTGAATATGGTGCTGGCAAAGCTGGGCATCAACCTGAATTCCACTTATGTGACTTATGTACTCACCGGTCTAATTGTGGTCGTTGCTATCCTGATGGATATTATCAAGACCAACAATCAGAATAAAGTCAAGATCGAAAAGCCTGCTGAGAAGGCAAAGGCGAAAAAGTAAGACCTACATTATTTCGTAATAAACCGAAAGGTTTATATAAATTTTAAGGAGGAAAACCCTATGAAGAAAATCTTAGCATTTGTTCTGGCATTTGTTCTCTGCGCTTCTGTTTTGGCCGCTTGCGGCCCCGCTGACGATGGCAAGAAGACCATCGCTGTTATCGCTAAGGGCGAGTCCCACGCTTTCTGGCAGGCTGTTAAGGCCGGCGCACAGAAGGCTGCTGACGAGCGCGGCTACAACCTGACCTTCCAGGGCCCCGCTTCTGAGACCGCTGCTGACGTCCCCAACCAGATCACCATGGTGCAGACCGCTCTGTCCAACAATGTGGACGGCATCGTTCTGGCTACCATCGGCACTGGCTTCGGCGACCTGCTGACCCAGGCTTACGAAAAGGAGATCCCCGTTGTTACCTTCGACTCCGGTCTGTTTGACAAGGGCGACATCACCGCGGGCAAGAACCCCATCGTTGCTCACGTTGCAACCTCTAACGTAGCTGCTTCTGCTGTCAACGGCGAAAAGCTGTTTGAGGCTATCAAGGGCGAAATCGCAAAGGCTACCACGGATGCTCCTTACGTAGTTGGTGTTATCCAGCACGACGAGTCCCAGACCGGTATCGACCGCGCTAAGGGCTTTACCGACAAGTTCGTAGAGCTGGCTGAGGCTGACGCTACCACCAAGGGCAAGTACAAGATCGAGAAGGTAGTAAAGCCCGGCGACGCTAACCAGGCTTATGTTCAGGCTCTGGAATTCCTGTACGAGAAGGGCGTAAAGGCTGTCTTTATGTGCAACGAGGGTGTTGTTAAGCAGGTTTACGACGCAACTAAGTCCGCTGAGGGCAAGTACGACGGCATCGTATTCTCCGGCTTTGACGCTGGCACCAAGCAGCTGACCTGGATCAAGGAAGACGGCACTCCCAAGCTGATCGGCTCTGTTGCTCAGGACTCCATTGAGATGGGCTATCAGGCTGTTATGCAGTGCATCAACGCCATCGAGGGCAAGGAAGTTAAGGACGTTGCTATCGCTGGTCAGTGGTACAACAAGGAGAACCTGATTTCTATGCTGGACTCCAACCTGATCTACACCGACGCTCCTGCTGATGCAGACGCTCTGCGTAAGTAATTTCAGGTAATCCCGTTCAAACGAAAATAAGGACCGGCACCGCATTTGCGGTGCCGGTTTTTTGTGCGGTAGGGGGGCAATATTTACAGAAGAGGGGCGAACGGCTTGCAAATTTTCCCCAAAGCCAGCTCCCGGCGGGAGAGCTTTTTTAAGGCTTCCCGGTCGATTTGGCGGCAGGCGGACAGTGTGGCTGTAAAATCATCTGCGATCTGCGACATTGCAGCGCCGCCGCACAGGTACACAGCACATTCAAAATGGTGGTAGAGACTTCTGTAATCCAAATTGATAGTGCCTACCACGGCCTCTGTTTCATCACACAAAAAGACCTTTGCGTGGACAAAGCCGGGAGTGTACTCATAAATCTCAATGCCGGCTTCGAAAAGCGGGGCGTAGTGGGTTTTCGCTAAGGCATAGGGAATCTTCTTGTCGGGGATGCCCGGTAGGATCAGTTTTACGGAAACGCCCCGGGAGGCGGCATATTTTAGGGCGTTTTCCATTTCGCTGTCTAAAATAAGATAGGGTGTCATAATGCAGACGGTTTTCTGCGCCCGGGCAAGCATATCCATATAAACCTGCTTTCCTACCTGCTGGCTGTCCATAGGCTGGTCGCCAAATGGCATTGCGAATCCCTCGGCGGCGATATTTGTGGTGGGCAGATAGGGAGAAAAATCAACCCTTTTCTCTGAAAGCGTCCAGTTTTGGAGGAACATAAAGGAAAAGCCTTTTGCGGCTTCGCCTTTGAGCATAACGGCGGTGTCTTTCCAATGGCCAAATTTGGGGCGGGCGTTTATGTATTCATCGGCAAGGTTAATGCCGCCCGTAAAGGCGGTATGGCCGTCGATCACGGCAATTTTCCGGTGATCCCGGTAATTGTAGTGGGTGGAGAGGAAGGGAATAAAGGGAGAAAAGACCTTGCATTGGATGCCGAAGGATGCCAGCTTTTTCGCGTAACCCTTCGGCAGCAGCATAAATTCGCAGGTGCCGTCATAGAGAATGCGCACGTCGACGCCCTCTGCTGCTTTGCGGATAAGCACATCCAAAATTTGCCCCCACATAATGCCTTCTTCAATAATAAAATATTCCAGGAAAATAAAATCCTTTGCTTTTTCCAGCTCGATCAGGAGCTGCTGAAGCTTCTCTTCTCCGGAGGAGAAATAGGTCACAGCGGTATTTTGGAAAACCGGGTATCCGCCATTTTTATATATGTAGCGCGCCAATGCCGCGGTACCGGGACGTACTTTTTCCATTGCGGCAAGGGTGTCTTCCGATGGGGGGAGAATATCTGCAGTAGATGCCATCTTCTCTCTTACATATTTCCGCAACGCCCGGTGCCCGATGTCCTTTAAGCTAAACAGGTAAAGCAGTGAGCCAAAGAGCGGCGTTGCCATAATAAGCATCAACCAAGTGATTTTGGCGGTGGGATCTAACCTGCTGTTGAGCAGATGCAGTACCATACAAGAAATAATGGCAAACTGTGCTCCTAAAATATGGGGCAGAAAATCCTTCAGCCAAAGAAGAACGGACAGCAGCATCCCAGCTTGCAGCAGCAAAAGCAGAATGACTAGCGTCATTCGGGAAAACAGTAGATTAAAAAGCCCGCGCTGCCACTGTTTCAAAAGGCGTACGGTATTGTTTTGCGTTTTTTCCATGTGGGTCACCTCTATGTTTATTTTAACAACAGCGGCGGCGTTTTGCAACAGCAAAACCTCTGTAAAAAGGATTGTAAAATGGCGAATAACGTGGTATAATGCGGAAAAACAGAGAAATGAGGAAGCGATATGGGGGTTATTGGGACATTGCTGCTGACCACCGCCATTGCGGGCGTGGCAGGCACCGGATTAGGGGGCCTTATCGGCGCACTGCTGCAAAAGGACTCCAAGCGGGCGGTCAGCTTGCTGCTGAGCTTTGCAGGCGGCGTGATGCTGAGTGTGGTGTGTTTTGATCTGGTGGTGGAAGCAATCGAAACAAATGCAGGAATATTTACGGTAATCGGTGCCATTGCCATCGGCGTGGCAGTTACGTACCTGTTAAACTACTGGATCGACCGGAAAACAGAGCCAGAGCTGCCTCATATTGACGAAAACCACCCCAAAACCGCAGACGATTTGGACGAGCTGATCCACAGTGACCATTTGGAGCATCATTACGCCCAAAAGGATAATAAGCTGTCGCTCTTTGTGGCGGGTATCGTGATGGCCTGCGCCATTGCGTTGCACAATGTGCCGGAGGGTATGACCATCGGTGCGTCCTACGCCAGTAATGACGGCGTGATGGGCAGCGCGGCCCTTGTGCTGGCGGTGCTCATCGGCCTGCACAACATTCCGGAGGGTATGGCGGTGTCCGTGCCTCTGATCAGCGGTGGTATGGGAAAAATAAAGGCAGTTCTGATTACAGCCGCTTCCGGTATTCCCACGGTCTTGGGTGCCCTTTTGGGCTATTTGCTGGGGGAGATCGGGCCTTTGGGACTGACGCTGAGTCTTGGTTTTGCCAGCGGCGCGATGCTGTATGTGGTGTTCGGTGAGATATTACCCCAGTCCATTTTGATGTACCACAGCAAAGCCCCTGCTTTTTCTGCGATCATTGGTATCTTGGTGGGCATTCTGATTATTTTCTTATAAGACAAGAATAATAGCGCCGGCTCTGCGTTGGAGCCGGCGCTATTTGTTTTTTCTGCCGATGAAGTAGTCTGCGGAAACCTTATAAAAATCGCATAGCCGAATCAAGTCCTCGATGCGCAGCTCTGCACGGCCCATCTCAATGTGGTTATAGCCTTGCTGGGATTTGTGAATGACCTTGGCAACCTGCGCCTGCGTCAAGTCCCGGTCCTCCCGGAGACCTCGCATTCGTTCCCGATAATCCATAACCCACCTTCCTTTAGTTTACTATAACATACTCAACATTTGAGTATTGACAAATACTCAAAGATTGAGTATTATGTTTCAAACGATGAGGAGCATTTGTCTGCGCACGTAAAACAACCGGCTAAATTTGTGTTTGAAAATGCCGCAGAACTGTGTGATCCGCTTGTTTTTGATAGTTTTTCCGCAGGATAAGC
Organism: Faecousia sp.; assembly: GCA_045531015.1. Lineage (GTDB taxonomy): Bacteria > Bacillota > Clostridia > Oscillospirales > Oscillospiraceae > Faecousia. Next base: position 6,845 of record JAZSDE010000070.1, on the reverse strand, counting down.
TCGTCCGCGGATGCTATAAATTTTGAGAAAGGAGGAAATTTGTTATGAAGAATAGAAGAAATGTAGTGATCGCCATTCTGCTGATCGCCGTCCTGTGCGTTGGTATTGGTTATGCTGCGCTGAGTGACACCATCAACTTCACCGGTAAGGTTAGCTACACGCCTGATTTCCAGATTAAGTGGACCGCTGTTACCGATACAGAAACCAAGTTGACAGATGTCACTGCAATTGACCCTGCTGTGGGTGTTGACTCCGTTTCTGTATCTCTGGATACCACGGGTTGGGAGATCAACGATACGTACACTTTTACTGCAACTGTGAAAAACTTCAGTAAGTTTGACGCTGTAAATGTAAGGGTGCAGAACAAGGTTGAGACTGCTTTGGATCCTTACTACGATGTTACGGCAGAGATTGATCAGAATACCCTTCAGGCGGAAGGCGCTGATGCTGCGACGGTAACCATCACCATCAAGATGGTCGACTACCCGGTCAATGAGCTGACTGATGCTGAGTTCACCTTCGAGGTCTACGCAGATCAGAAGACTGCCTAATGACGTATGTACTTATAAAACGGCAAGAAGGAGCCATATATGAGATTTGATAAGAAACTATATATATGTATGGCATCCTTTTTGGGCGCGCTCCTTCTTGTCAGTTTTATAGGGAAAAAGCTCTCCCAAAACGTGGTGATTGCTCTCTTTTCCGGTATTTCGGCAGTTATTTTCAGCTTTTTACTGAAAAAGAGAGTTATCCACGATTTTCACAAAAAGCAGGTGGCGCTGGTTATGGCGGCCATTGCGGTCATTATGATCGCAGTGCATATCCTGACCGGCATCAAGTTCGGCTTTGTTAAGTCAGCCATCCGGCTCACCTCTCTTTGGAATTTCATACTACCATATGCTGTGGCAATCATTGGTATGGAAATTCTTCGCAGTGTGTTCCTTGCCCAAAAGAGCAAGGTCATTACCGTGGTTTCCTACTTTGCCTTTCTTTGGCTGGACTTTCTCGTCCTCTGCGAGACAAACCCATTTGCCAATTTCGATTCCTTTATGGCGGCGGTGGGCTTTGCCCTGCTGCCTGCGCTGACCTCCAATTTCCTGTACCATTACCTTGCAGGAGCGTTTGGCGCGCTGCCCGGCATTGTTTATAAGCTCATTATTTATCTTTACCCCTACGTTATTCCCGTTGCACCGGGTATGTCTGACGCGCTGATCTCGTTTTTGCGCATCCTTATGCCCGTGGGCATTTATCTGCTGGTGCACGCCATGTACACCCCCAGAACCTTCGTTGTTGCCAGACGCAACACCGTGGTAAATGCCATTTTTACCACCATTATCGTTCTTTTCTGCGCGGTCTATATTATGCTGATCTCTCTGCAGTTCCCCTATAAGATGATCGTGGTGGCAACGGAGAGTATGACCGGCGAGATCGACAGGGGCGATGCGGTCATTTACGAGGAATTTGACGATCAGATCCTTAAGGTGGGCGATGTGATCGTATTTGACCACGACGGAAACAGAATTATCCACCGTGTGATTGACATTAAGAAAATCAACGGCCAGCTTCGCTATACCACCAAAGGCGATGCCAACGAAAGCACCGACTCCGGCTATATCACCAATGCCGACCTGCTCGGTGTGGTTAATTTGAAAATTAAGTATATCGGCTATCCCACGTTGTGGATCCGATCCCTATTTACATAGATGAAATTTAGAGAAAGGAGGGGTTTCCTTGTCCGAATTGGAAAAAGCCAAACGTGAAATGCACGAAAAGTGGCGCAAAAAATGGATGACCGTCCAGACCGTTATCATCTGCATCTTAGCATTTGCGACATTGCTTTCTTTCTTCGTTTTTGACCGAGCGAAGAAAAGAACCATTGTTCCGTACAGCGAAAACGGCAATGCCATCCATCGCGCTTATCTTGCTGACAATAGCTTCTACGAGGAAGAATATCTCAACGGCACCCACGCCTATGTGGCATCGCTCATTAAGAGTATGACCGCAGATTTCAGCTATGATTTGGAAATGGCTGTGGATAACGTTCGTTTTCAATATACTTACCGTATTGATGCCCAAATTGAAATTCGCGATAAAGCCAGCAATTCCCCCATATTTAACCCTGTAGAGAGTCTTGTTCCCGATTCTAAGATGGAGGCTCGCGGCAAGCACCTCTCCATCCGTGAATTGGTAACCCTGGATTATAATGAATATAACCGGGTTGCAAAGGATTTTGTGACCTCCTACAACTTGAAAAATACCGTCAATACCCTGATCGTCCGTATGCACGTGGAGGTTGTGGGTATGAGCGAGACCTTTGCACAGGATAATACCGGCCAGTACGTTGTGGAGATGCACGTGCCGCTGCTGGAAGATACCGTAAAGCCTGTGGTGAGTACCACAATTCCGGCGGGCGTACAGACCATCGTGGCGAAGGACACCGGTGTGCAGAATACCGCAATGTACCTTTCCATCGGCTTCGGTGGCTTGGCCGTACTGGCGATGGGCATTCTCGGCCTCTTTGTTCTGCTGACCCGCAACAAGCATATCGACTATGCCCGCAAGGTGCAGATGCTGGTAAACAACTATAAGTCCTATATCCAGAAGATACTCGACGAGTACGATACCACCGACCATCAGGTTCTGCGGGTGGAGGCGTTTACGGAGCTTTTGGAAATCCGTGACACCATTCGTCAGCCTATCTTTATGTACGAAAACGCAGACCGAACCTCCACAAAGTTCTTTGTGGTCACCTGTCAGAAGACCATCTACTGCTATGAGATCAAGGTAGAGGATGACGAGGAGGACTACTGGAACGACGAGGAAACCGCCGAATAATAAAAAATAAAAAGGGAGCGACTATATGAGAGTACCAAAGTTATTCATTCTTATAGCGCTCTCTTTTTCTGTTATTCTTGCAGGAATTGGCTTTGCCGCTGTCAGCGGCACGCTGGATTTTACCGGCAATATCACATTCCAGTATAAGGAGCTGTATATTTCCGATGTGTCTCCGGGTCAAGGCGTTGTAAATGTTTTAGGCTACTCCGGTACTACATTGACGGTGTCCAGCGCCACTGCCGGCAGTACGATCGTTGTCACAGTTACAAATCCGCTGAGTGATGTTTATTACTATTTGAACTGCACTTCACCGTCGGATCACGACATAACGGTTTCTGGCATTACATTGGGCACGCCGTTATATCCGAATGGTTCAGTGACCTTTACGGTCCATTTGCCGGAGCTTGACCATGATACCAGTATGAAATTCAATTTTACGCTGATTCCTCCGTATATTCCCCCGGAGACTAATCCGCCAACCGAGCCGCCCGAAACGGAGCCGGGTGAAACCGAGCCGCCAACCGATCCCCAGGAGCCGACCGTTCCTTCCGGTGGTAATGCCAATGCAACGGGTGTTCTTGAGTTTGTTATTAATGATATTCAGCGAGGTTTGAATAAAGAAGAGAATAAGCACACTTTTGAACAGTGGGTAAGTGAAAGCAACAGAGTTCGCTATTGCCGAGAAAATAATGTCCCCGGTGGCAACTTGGACAATGAATTTACAGCGCTTAATGCAGGTGATGTTATCTTCACATTGGAATGGGCTAATGCAACCAAGTATAATATTTATTTATATTTCCAATCGGAATCGGAGGGCAATATAGGAAAATATGTAACGGTTTATAAGCAGGAAATTATCTATAATACGGATATAGGGCGATGGGCAGCAGCGGATTCCTACAGAGGCTATGCCAAGGTCACATCGGAAAAGAATGGACCCGGCATAGAGGTTGCTCTGGACCAAAACCGGGACGAATATGTAGTTTGGTATGACACCATGCCGACTTAAGCAGCACGCCATCAATCGTAAAAATAGCTTACCCCGGTCCTACAAAAACGCCACCTCATTCGGAGGTGGCGTTTTTGCTGGCCTTTGCCCTATTGTAATATTTTGTCGAATGTGATATGATAGCAAAAATAAACCTATCAGGAAAGGGAAGAGAGCTATGGCAAAAATGGCAGTAGAAAATAAGATTCATCAGAGAAAAATCACTCCGCCCAATGCCATTTACGGCATTTTGGGTACAGTTTGGCGGCTTTTTATGTACAAGCAGTACAATGTCCACTATACCTTCAAAAAGGATTTCCGAAAAGAAAAAGGCCCGTATTTCTTTATCAGCAACCACGCCTCCCGGCTGGACTACATTTTTACCGGCGTGCCCCTGCTGCCGGTGCGGCTAAACTATGTGGCGGGCTACAATGAGTTCCACCGTTCTCACTTATCGCTGGTATTTAACCTTCTGCACGTCATTCCCAAGAAGAATTTTACCCCCGACCTCTACACCGTTAAGGAGATCAGCCGGGTTATCAAGGCCGGTGGAAGAGTGTGCATATTCCCGGAGGGTATGAGCTCCATCTCCGGCGCAAATCAGCCGGTGGCGCTGGGTACGGGCAAGCTCTTTAAGCATCATAAAGTGCCGGTTTACTACTCTGTCATTCGCGGAGGCTATCTCACCAGCCCCAAGTATAACTTGAAGGACCGCTGCGGCCGGGTAGAGGTGGAATTTGACCAGTTGTTTACTGTGGAGGATCTGGAGAGGATGACTCCCGAGGAGATCGAGGCGGCTATCAATAAGGCCATTTACCACGACGATTATGCCTGGAATAAGGTCCATAAGTACCGCTATGACATCGGAGACAACGGCGCAGAGGACTTGGAGGATCTGCTGTTCTGGTGTCCCAAGTGCGGCAAGCAGCACACCATGGCCACCAAGGGCAATAAGATTTTCTGTACCGAATGCGGCAATGGCGCGACGCTAAAGGATACTTATGAGTTAGTGCCCTTTGACGACACCTGTGTCATCCCCGAGACCCAGACAAAGTGGTTTGAGATGGAGCGGGAGGTCATTCGGCAGGAAGTAATGGATGAGAATTTCGTGCTGGAAGAAAAGGTGTCCTTAGGTGTCCTGCCGAAGTTTGAACTGCTGAAAAATCAGGCAACTTCTGAGATCGTAGGTGAGGGTGTTCTGCGTCTGGACAGAAGTGGTCTGACCTACACCGGCACAAAGAACGGCGAGCCCTTTGCTTTCCATATGGACAGCCAGGAAGTGCCTACCTACGGTATGTGCACCGATGTAAGCCGCTTCTATACGTTCCTGAACGGTGCGTTTCTGGAATTTTACCCGGAGCGTAGGGTGGTGGAAAAGTTCTTCCTTGCTACCGAGGAGATCCACCGCTTAAACGGCGGCACGTGGAAGGCGTTCGACCCTGACAAAGAAACCGCAGCGGTATAAAAAAAGAGGAGGCTTTTGCCTCCTCTTTTTGATAAAAATAAAGCGGCTCTTTTGAGCCGCCCAACACAATTATTATATCATAGATATTTTGTGCAAGTCAATGAAAAATTACAGCGGGGAAACAGATTCTCCCTATTGCATTATTTTTGGTACTTTGGCAGAGCTTTTTGCCTCAAAATCTTGTGGAACATCCCATCTTGCAAAAATGACGATCTTCCGTTACAATGAAGGTACAGAAAGGGTGATACCAATGATCTGATAAACCCTTAGGTCCTACACAAAAACAGGATCGGAAGACGGACTTCTCTTTTCTCCCGAAAACATACATTTGTTGGAAGTGATAGGAAGAGAATTGAGCGGGAGCAATTCGGAATTAATTGGAAGTCGCGTCTAATCAAAGAAAGAGAGGTTAACCAATGATTGAACCCAAGAATTCAGCGAAATAACCCTCAACCGTTGCAGTGAAGTAGGTAACGTGTTGAGGGTTATTTCGTTTTATGGACACTCCGAAAGGAGTGCTTTTTTGTTTTTTAGTCACCTCCAAAACCCAAAAAAATATACTGGGTATAGGAGGTGCAATATGAATAACTTTGTCATAATGGCGCTCATCGCAACATTGGGGACTTGGTTCGTAACGGCTTTGGGCGCGGCAACGGTTGCCTTTTTTAGGTCTCCCAATCCAAGGGGCCTGAATATTATGCTGGGATTTGCGTCCGGTGTTATGATTGCTGCCAGCTTTTGGTCTCTGCTGCAGCCGGCCATCGAGCGGGCGGAGACCGCTTCCGGTTTGCCGGCATACATTGTCGCAACGGCAGGTTTTTTATCCGGGGCTCTTTTTATGTGGGGATCGGATAAAATTGTTAGCTTGGTGCGGAGAAAGACCGATGCTGTCGGGGGAAAAACAAACGAGCGGCTTCACCGCATTATTATGTTGGTTCTGTCCATCACCTTGCACAATATCCCCGAGGGTTTGGCGGTGGGCGTTGCCTTTGGCGCACTGCAGGGCGGCTATGAGGCAGAGGAGCTGATGGCGGCTATTTCGGTGGCAGTCGGGATCGGACTGCAGAATTTCCCCGAGGGCGCGGCAGTTTCGGTGCCGCTCAGAAGAGAGGGATACTCTAGGGGGAAAAGCTTTTTGCTGGGGCAGGCTTCCGGCATGGTAGAACCCTTTGCCGGTGTTCTCGGCGCATTGCTGGTAGTCTATGTAGAGGCGATTTTGCCCTACGCCTTATCCTTTGCCGCCGGGGCGATGATCTTGGTTGCTGTACACGAGTTGATTCCGGAATGTCAGAGAAATAAGGAGGCACAGCCCTATCTTGCCACGATGGGCATCGTTCTTGGCTTTGCGGTGATGATGTTATTGGATGTTATGCTGGGGTAGGAAAGGCCTTCAGAAAAAAGCGTAAAGGATAGAATATGCAGTCTGTCAAAGAACCCCTGCTTTCGTTTAATGAAAACAGGGGTTCTTTGACAGACAGAAAACAAACGACCACATTTGTGGTCGGGGGTTTTCTGGGCGGGGGACTAGGGCTTGGAACCAGAGCCCACGGTGTTGGA
>JAZSDE010000046.1:0-13233 GCA_045531015.1 Faecousia sp. | reverse complement strand
TGGGCACGGATCTGGTGGGTACGGCCGGTGATCAGCTCGCATTCCACAAGGGAAAGACCTTGATTTGTTGCAATCACCTGATAATTGGTCTGGCAGGATTTTGCGCCGGTTTGAGGCGTATCGGTGACGAAGACCCGATTTTTCTTGGCATCCTTAAAAAGATAGCCCTTGAGACTTCCCTTTTGGGGTCTCGGCGTTCCCTCTACAATGGCAAGATACCGCTTATCCATCTCCCGGTCTTTGATCTTTTGGTTGATGATCCGCAAGGTCTCTGCATTTTTTGCGGCGATAACGATGCCGCCGGTGTTTCGGTCGATCCGGTTACAAAGGGCAGGGGCAAAGGCATTTTCCCCCCGGGGACTCCATTCCCGCTTCTGATATAAATAGGCCTGAATGTGGTCGATCAGGGTTCTGCCGTATTCCGCGCCATCGTGAGGATGGACAGCAAGACCGGGTTTTTTATCCACAAGGATAATATTCTCGTCCTCATAAACAACGGTGATTTTCGGTGTGGCAACGGTCAGATAGGCGTTATCCTCCCGGGGCTTGTCGAAAAATTCGTCGTTGATATAGAGCTGGAGCACATCTCCCGCTTGGAGCCGCTGATCCCGCTCTGCCCGGGCGCCGTTACATTTGATCCGCTTGATACGGATATATTTTTGAGCAAGGGAAGCAGGCAGCAGCGGCACCGCTTTGGCTAAAAAGCGGTCTAAGCGCTGATTTGCGTCATTTGTGCCAACGGTCAGTTCTTTCATTTTACCATATTTTCCTTTTTCTTCTGTGCGTGGCGGTCTGCCTGCTGGGTAAATTCAAGGGCAGGATTGTAGCCCATCTTCCGCTGACGGTTATTCATAGCCGCCACCTCCAAAATTACCGCCAAGTTACGGCCGGGAGTAACAGGGATGGTATTGACCGGGATTCGGACACCCAGTATTTCCTCAAACTGCTCCTCTACGCCCAGCCGGTCATAGTTATGACCTTTCTCCCAAGGCACGATGCGCACAATGAGGTTAATCTCATTTTCCGCCTTAACTGCGCCCATACCAAAGAGATTCGCCACGTTAACAATGCCGATGCCACGCAGCTCCACGTAGTTGCGGATCAGGTCGGGAGCGCTGCCAACAACGGCGCTGTTGGAAATCTTGTGGATCTCCACCGCATCATCTGCGATCAGCCGATGGCCGCGCTTTAATAGCTCCACAGCGGTCTCGCTCTTACCGATGCCGCTGTCACCAACGAGTAGTATGCCCTCGCCATAGACCTCCACAAGAACACCGTGCATAGAGGTATGAGGTGCCAGTGCCGCCTTTAAGTAGGCGATGATGGCAGAGACCACCGTACTGGTTGCTTCCCCGGTGGAGAGGACGGTCACGTTGTGCTTCTTTGCCATTCTCAGGCAAACCGGGTCGATAGGATTGCCACGGGCAACCAGCAGAGCCGGGATCTTATAGCCAAATAGACGGTCAAAGGTCTTTTCCTTTTCTTCCTCGCTAAGACGTTCGATATAGCTGGCCTCCACATTGCCAAGCACCTGCAGGCGCATCGGCTCAAAATGGTCAAAATAGCCGGCGATCTGTAAGCCCGGACGGGAAACGTCTTCCACCGTAAGACGGATACTATCGTAATCCGAGGATGCAAAGACCACATCCAGCCGGAAATCCTTTACGAGAGTGCTAAGCAGCACACTGTGCATAGCGATCATACTATCACGCTCCCTGATGAATTTGCCTCTATTATAGCTGTAATAAGTAGGAATAGCAATCTTTTTTTCAAAAAGTCAAATTTTTTTCTAAAAAGTACTTGCTTTTTTTGTAATTCTTTGGTATCATACTGGGGCGACTGCGTAAGTCGTATTAAATTGTGTTTTATGCGGATAGGAGGTGCAACGTATGGCAAAGTGTGATTATTGTGGCAAGGGCGTTACTTTCGGCATCAAGGTTTCTCACTCTCACAGACGGTCCAACCGTACTTGGAAGCCCAATGTGAAGCGGGTCAAGGCCATTGTCAACGGTACTCCGTGCCACGTGTATGCTTGTACCAGATGCCTCCGTTCCAATAAGGTCGAACGGGCCATTTGATCGCATACGAAAAAGGTGTCGCTTAGGCGGCACCTTTCTTTTTGCATAAAGAAACAGGAGGGTCTCCCCTCCTGTTTTTTAATGCTCGTAAAGGGCTTCGGTGGTGACGGGGCGGGCAAGCATTTCGATCAGCTCCTGTCTTGCATCGCCGCCCGCGTACAGCACATTGTAAGCCGCGGCGCAAATGGGCATATCCACCTTGTAGGCAGTTGCCAGCTCGAATGCAGATTTTGCCGCATAATAGCCCTCTACCACTGCCCCAACCTTCTCCATAGCATCCTGGGCGTTCATTCCCTGCCCGATGAGGATGCCTGCCCGGCGGTTGCGGGAGTGCATAGACGTGCAGGTAACGATCAGATCTCCCATACCCGCAAGGCCGAAGAAGGTCTCCCGTCTGCCGCCCATAGCGATACCAAGCCGGGCGATCTCCGCCATACCCCGGGTCATCAGCAGCGCCTTTGTATTATCTCCGTAGCCAAGGCCGTCCACCACACCGGCGCAGAGGGCAATGACGTTTTTCAGCGCGCCGCCCAGCTCCGCACCCACGATGTCATCGCTGGTGTAAATGCGAAATACATCGTTACAGAATGCCTTTTGGACGAACTCTGCCTTTTGGAGGTCGCCGCAGGCGGCAAGACAGCCTGTGGGCATTTCCCTACCCACCTCTTCTGCGTGGCTGGGGCCGGTAAGCGCAACCACCTGCCGTCCTGTCTCCTCCTCCACGATCTGGCTCATACGAAGCATCGTTCCGGATTCCACGCCCTTAACCACCGTGGCAACTGCTGTGTTCTCACCCAAATAGGGCGCGATCATACGGCTGCTGCTGCGGACAAAGACGGAGGATGTGGCGATGACCACAAGGTCACAGTCTTTTACACAATCTGCCTCTGCAGAGGTGCGTAGCTTATCGTTCAAGGGCACGCCCTCTAACATCGGATTAAAGCCATTTTGGCGTATTTCCTGTGCAAGGGCAGCATTGTGACACCAAAGGATGGTGTCAAAGCCGTTTTTGCATAGACAATTTGCCAGCGCAGTGCCCCAGGCACCGCATCCAATCACTGCTGCTTTCATTGCTTTTTCTCCTTTGAACCCAAAGAAAATTTCCGCTCCGTGCCGCTGAGCAACCGCTTAATATTCTCCCGATGCATCCATATAGCAAATACGCCAATAACTGCCGTACCGAGCTGCAAAGAGGGATTTCCCCAATAGCGCACGACAAAGCCAATACTAAAGGAGGCGGCAACCAGAATAGAACTGAGAGAAACGTATCTTGTAATAAAGAAGCAGGTAAAGAAGATCACAAACAGCACCGCAAAGACCCGCCAGTCCAGCACCGCTGCGATCGTCGCCCCACAGACGATGCCTTTACCGCCCTTAAAGCCAAAGAGGGCGGGAAAATCGTGGCCAAGACTTACCGCCAGCGCACCTAAAACCTTACCCTCCGTGTTGAGTCCGTAGGGTGCAAGGAGTGCGCCGCCCAAAAGGCAGGCCGCAACCGTCTTGCCCACATCCAAAAGGATCACAAAGGCCGCCTTGCCTGTACCGAAATTGCGGATAAAGTTGGTAAGACCGGCATTGCCGCTTCCCTTTTTCCGTACGTCCTCGTGGGCAAAATACCGGGCGGTGAAGATCGCACCGTTTAAGTTACCCAAAAAGTAGCCGACAATGGCAGTAATCATAATTGCAAGAAGCATATTACTCCTCCTTGTCACCCTTCTGCCGGATGGTGATCCGCACGGGTGTGCCTTCCAGGCCAAAGACCTCCCGGATCTGATTCTCCAAGTACCGCTGATAGGAGAAATGGAACAGCCGGGCATCGTTACAGAAAATTACAAAATGTGGGGGCTTGGTGCTGGCTTGGGTCATATAGTAGATCTTTAAGCGGCGACCCTTATCCGTCGGGGGCTGTACACGGGCAGTGGCATCGGCCAGGACGCTGTTGAGCGCGCCGGTGGTGATGCGGCTGGTGTTCTGCTTGTATACATCCTGAATGACATTAAAGAGCCTGTCCACCCGCTGCCCGGTCAGCGCAGAGAGGAAAACCACAGGGGCGTAGGTCATATAGCTAAGGCCGTCCCGGACTGCGGCTTCCTTATCGCGCATAGTGTTGGTTTCCTTGTCCTCCACAGCGTCCCACTTGTTGACAACGATGATGGCGGCTTTGCCCGCTTCGTGGACAAGTCCGGCGATCTTGGTGTCCTGCTCGGTGACACCGTCGTTGGCATCGATGAGGATAAGACATACATCTGCCCGCTCGATGGCATTGATGGTACGCATATTGGAGAATTTCTCAATAATATCGTCCACCTTGCTCTTACGGCGCATACCAGCCGTGTCGATAAAGCAGTATTTTCCGGTCTCGTTTTCAAAATCACTGTCAATGGCATCCCGGGTAGTGCCCGCCACATCGGAGACGATGACCCGCTCCTCGCCGAGGATGCGGTTTAAGAGGCTGGATTTGCCCACGTTGGGCTTACCCACGATGGCGACTTTGATCACGTCGCTCTCCTCTTCTTCCCATTGGAAGTCGCCAAACTGCTCCAAGCACCAGTCAAGCAGGTCACCTGTGCCGTGGCCGTGGATGGCAGAGACCTCGAAGAGGTCACCGATACCAAGAGAGTAAAACTCATATACATCGGGATTAACCGGGCCCACGGAGTCGCACTTATTGACTGCCAAGGCTACGGGTTTGCCGCATTTGCGCAGCATCGTTGCCACGTCCACATCTGCGGCGGTCAGACCGGTGCGGACATCCACCACCATAATGATGCAATCGGCCAGTTCGATGCCGATCTCCGCCTGACGGCGCATAAATTTCAGCATATCGCTGTCTGTCCCCGGCTCGATACCGCCGGTATCTACCAAGGCGAAGGTCTTATTGCACCATTCGCAGTCCCCGTAGATCCGATCACGGGTGACGCCGGGCGTATCCTCTACGATAGAGGTCCTGCGGCCGGTGAGCTTATTAAAGAGCATAGACTTACCCACATTGGGGCGGCCAACAATGGCCACCAAAGGCTTTGCCATAGCCGTCACTCCTTTCTTCCAAAAACACATTTCCCATATTATGCCACATTTTCTTCTGTAAATCAATGACTAAAATGTAAAAGAAAAAAGGGAGGGTGTACCCTCCCTTGATTTTCTCGCCTTAGTCAGCCTTGGCAGCCAGGACCTGACGGCCATTGTAGTTACCGCAAGCCTTGCAGGCCCGATGGGGCATGACAGGCTCACCGCACTTGGGGCATACAGCAACGCTGGGAGCGGAGAGCTTCCAGTTGGAGCCACGACGCTTATCGCGACGAGCGCCAGACACTTTACACTTAGGAACAGCCATGGTTGACACCTCCTTGGTCAAATCTGCTTGGGCAGCATCATTTTAATCTTTATTGAGAAGCTGCCGCAGGGCAGCAAAACGGGGATCCGGCTCTTTCTGACAACCGCAGGGACCTTCGTTCAGATTTTTACCGCATCGGCAACAGAGGCCTTTGCAATCTTCACTGCACAGAAGCTGAGAATCCATATTCAGCACAAACACTGTACGGACAATGTCTTCAAGGTCAGCGCAATCGCCATTTAAGAGGAATACCCATTCGTCTTCGTTTCCGTCATCGGCAAATTCTGTTACCAGTACCACATTTAGAGGCATATCCACATCCCGGGTAAAGTCTTCCGCGCAGCGGTCGCACACGCCGTGGATAGTGGTTTTGATACTGCCTGACATTTCGAGAACGCCTGCCGTATTGCGGACAGTACCCTCTGCCAGGACCGGCGCAGTTACCGGGTAGCAGTTGCCATATTTCAGGTCGCTCAGATCTACAACCGTGGAGAAAGATACGCTCTGACCGGGACAGTTAATGATCTTTCCAAGTTCCAGCAGCATATTTTTTGCCTCCTCGCAGTCGTACCTTGCTATTATAATGGCTTTATCCCGATTTGTCAAACATTATTTTATGAAAAATCAGGGAAAATTCCAGTCTATTTCCCTTTCCGTGGACATATTCTTTCGTAGAACGTGTAAGGAGGCTGGCTTATGGAAAATATGTACGCAAACATTGCCGCCCGAACGGGAGGTAATATCTACATCGGCGTGGTGGGCCCGGTACGCACGGGAAAATCTACGCTCATTAAGAGAATAATGGAAACAATGGTCATTCCCAATATCGAAGACCCCTACCGCAAGGAGCGGGCAAAAGACGAGCTGCCCCAAAGCGGCTCGGGAAAAACCATTATGACCAGTGAGCCGAAATTCGTGCCGGAGGAGGCGGTGGAGATTTGCCCCGATGGGACGACACGGCTGCGGGTACGGATGATCGACTCGGTGGGCTATATGGTGGACGGCGCGGTAGGCGCTACCGAGGACGGTGTCCCCCGGATGGTCACGACCCCTTGGTATGATTATGAGATCCCTCTGGTAGAGGCGGCTGAGCTGGGCACGCAGAAGGTGATGCAGGAGCACTGCTCTGTGGGCTTTGTGGTCACCACCGACGGCACGGTGACGGACATAGATCGGGCGGATTACTTAGAGGCGGAGGGTCGGGCCATCACCGATATGAAAAAGACGGGAAAGCCCTACCTCGTCATCATTAACTCCGCCTCCCCTGCCGGAGAAAAGGCCAAAGCGGTACAGGCAGAGCTGAAAGAAAAGTATGGCGTCGACAGCTTCATCTGCGACTGTCAGGCGCTGACTGTGGAGGATATTAACGCGCTTTTACAGGAGCTGCTCTATGCGTTCCCCATGCAGCAGCTGGCGGTTTATCTGCCCCGGTGGATGGACGCGCTGGAAATGGATCACCCGGTAAAGAGCGCCCTTTATGAAGCCCTTTTGCAGGTCGCGGAGCAGATCGCCTGCCTTGCCCAAGCCGAGGGAACACTTGCCGCTCTTGGGGAGCTGGAAGCGGTGCAGGACTTTAAGATCCGGTCTATTGACCTTGGTTCGGGCACAGTCTCCTGCGTGCTGACCTTCCCGGAAAAGCTGTTTTATGAAATCCTCAGTGCCAAGGCTGGGATGCCTATTGAAAATGACGGGCAGCTTCTCAGCTTACTTACCACCCTCTCCGAAACAAAGCGGGAGTATGATAAGATCGCCGATGCCCTTTCGTCCGTCAAAGCCACGGGCTACGGCATCGTAATGCCCGGTGCGGAGGAGATGAAGCTGGAGACCCCGGAGATCCTCAAAAAGAATGGGGCATATGGCGTAAAGCTAAAAGCCGGCGCACCGTCCATCCATATGATCCGTGTGGATATTGACACGGAGATATCCCCAATGGTAGGCGATGAAAAGCAGTCCCGGGACTTAATCGGCTATTTGGCTGGAGAATCCCCGGAAAAGCTGTGGGAGAGCAACATTTTCGGCAAGAGTGTTTACGCCCTTATTCAGGAGGGGCTCAGCTCCAAGCTGATCCGCACCCCCGACGATGTCCGCAACAAATTCCGCGGGTGTCTAACCCGGGTGGTCAACGAAGGCGCAAATGGCGTTATTTGTTTGATACTGTAAAAAATCAGGGAGCATACAGCTCCCTGATTTTACTATTGGATTGGGATATATATTTGAAATGCGGCGTTGATTTCGCTCTCATCTACACCGCTCAAAGCCGGCGCATTAACCTTGGAAATATTAAATGCACGTTTCATATAACTGCCCCACCATTCCTCGGTAATCACTACGTAGGATTGCGTTGTAGTGCCATTACGGCTTGTCTGCCTTCTATCATCCACCCACGCCTCCGGACGGTACTGCCAACCTTTTTTCAAGAGAATAACGGAGCCTAAGGGCAAATCTTCTTTGGTAAATTGTTTTGTTGCGAAATAGCATCTGCTGTTTGAGGCATTGGAGATAATGGTGTTAAAGTTCGTTTGCTCATTGGAGTTCCAATATCCATAGCCGAACAATTCCAAGTCTATCGCCATATAGGATTCTTTGCTGTAATTAGATTTCGTTACCGCAAAAGGTTTTGTGTGGGCATTGTTGACCGATTCAATGGCAATACGCTTTTCTAAATCCGTTACACCGTCAGGAACATACGTAATATCATCAATAGGCAAGCCGGTCAAGGTTTTGACAAACAGCAATCCGGTAAGATATCTGCCGTAGTTAAAACTCATATGATACCCATCGCGTGTTGTGGTATCTCCCAGGATGGATGTCCGGGAGTTTTGCACTGCGGTGCCATTCGGGACGATATAATCAAAATTTGCATTGGTTTGGATTCTGTTTTTCACCGCATCCACAATGGCATTGTACATTGTCATCTGATTTTTGCCGTAGTTCGGAAAGGCATAATGATCCGTGTCTTGCTGATATGCCCAAGTCATATGCCAAACCAGTCTTGCATTGGTTCTTTCCTTTACATAGGATATTAGATTTGTAAGGTCTTCATTATAGGAGGCCGCTATTCCGCTAACAGGACTTCCTTGCTGCAAAGAAACAAAATCCCAACTGCGACTACTGAGCGCTGTACTGATTTTGTAATTCTCCGTTTTGCTCCATTCGCCCGTATCACTATAGTAATATGTATAGGATGCAGCATCATTAGAAGCATTGGCTATGTGCATATTCAACGTACAACCACCAATATAAAGGTTGCCAATCACCACTTTTTCAATACCAAGGCTGGTTGCGATCTGGTGCGCATATTCCAGCGCATCCACGGAAAAGCTGTTACCGATTGCAAGGATGGACAGCGTACCGTCTCCGTCCGTATCCCAAGTGGGCAAATGATAGGCCCATAGCTTGCCATCGCCAGTATCTGTGATTTTCCCGGAAATATCTAAATTCAGTGCCAAAAGTGCAACCTCCTTATTTTCATACACGCCCTTGGGGGTGCCATTGTGGAGGGCGACGAAGCGGCCGTCTGCTTCATAAAGCATATATTCCGGGGCGGTGCCGCCGTTTTTGGTTTTGTAGTCTGCGTAAGCCTTTTCTGCTTCCCGCATGGCTTTTCTGTCGGGATCGGGGTCTTCTGCACCGCAGTGCGTGCAATAACCATCAGCGTAGTTGTGCTTTCCCGTTGCGTTTACATAGTTGCTCACATAGCTGTCACCGCAAGCGCAGGTGTAGGTGGTGTAACCCTTTTCTGTGCAGGTGGGAGCAGTTACCGCTTTCGAATAGGTATGGGGCAGTCTTTCGATCAGGGTCTGGGCGGTCAGCACCTCACCGCAGGTCTTGCACTTTTTGCCCTCTGTTTTGCCGGCGGCTGTGCAGGTTGGATTCACTCCCTTCAGTGTTTCCACATCATGCCGACATTCGGCATCCCGGGTATGGTTGCAAACATTGCAATTTGCGTCATATTTATCGTCATATGTATGGGCCAGCACAGGTATCTCTTGTTGGGCAGTAAGAATTGCGCCACAATCAGCACATTTCTCACCGGCAGTCAGTCCCGTTTTTGTGCAGGTAGCAGGAATTTCAGAAATCGTCTCGCCGATATGTTTCCCGGTAGCGGGAAGCTCAACCTCATCTATTACCTCACCGCAAGAGGTACATAAGGTATAGGCGGTACCGGATGTGGTGCAAGTTGGCTGCTTGACGATCGTTACTTCTGCAGAAGGCGTATGCTCGTGCCTACAGGTAATAAGCAGTACAGCAATCACGCATAATATTACGGCGATGATCGCAGCAATCACCAATAATTTCTTTTTCATCAATTTGACACCTCTTTGCAGATTTATGTTGTAAATGAATTGTAACACGAAGTGTAATTAATAACAACCGCCAAAAGAAAATATAAGTAGGGCCGTCAGACAAATTGCTTTTTTTCATAAAACTCTTTACCCGTGGGGAAAAATATGGTAAACTGAATGAAAATGTGCATTTTGGAGGTTTACCAATGAAGAAGCTCCGTTTACCGAATATTTCTCTTGAAAAGCGGCCTGTCCCTCCCCTGCTGCTAAGCTTTTTACTGCCCTTTATTGGGATGATCGCCGTTATGATCTGCCGGCAGATCCATCCCTTTGGTTTCGGCTCTT
Organism: Faecousia sp.; assembly: GCA_045531015.1. Classification (GTDB taxonomy): domain Bacteria; phylum Bacillota; class Clostridia; order Oscillospirales; family Oscillospiraceae; genus Faecousia. Next base: position 3,190 of record JAZSDE010000046.1, on the reverse strand, counting down.
TCCTTTCCTCTGATGCATACTATCAGTACTATCCCTTCTTTGTGGAAATGCGGGATATTTTGGCATCCGGCAAGGGTATGCAATGGACTTGGAGCGTAGGTCTGGGGTTAGACTTTTTGGGGCTCTTTGCCTACTATTTGGGCTCTCCTCTTAACTATCTGTCCATTCTCCTGCCCAAGAGTATGACAATGTTTTACTATTTTATGCTCATTCCTATCAAGATGGGCTTTGCAGGACTGTTTTTTGCCCTGTTTCTTAAAAAGGTCTTCGGTCGCAATGACCGGTCTATCGCGCTCTTTGGCGCATTTTATGCCACCTGCGCCTGGGTCTTTGGCTATCTATGGAACATTATGTGGCTGGATACCTTTGCGCTGCTGCCGCTGGTGATCCTCGGTATGATCTGCCTGCTGGAAAGAAGGAAATTCGTCCTTTATACCCTGGCGCTGTTTTTGGCAGTGGTGATCAATTACTATATTGGCTTCTTTGTTTGCATTTTCGTACTACTGTCCTTTATCTGCTATGAGATCTGCCGCTTTAAGGATTTCAAGAAGTTCTTTACTGATTTGGGGCTGATGGCGCTCTTTTCTATACTGGCACTTTGTATGACCGCAGTGCTGACACTCCCTGCTTACGCAGCGCTGCAAAACACCTTTGCCTCCAACAATACGTTTCCCACAGAGTTTAGGCTCAATATGGTCAACGAGCATACCTTCGCCGGGTTACTCGAGGCTATGGGAAAGGCAGCGGGCAATATGAACGCCGGCATCGCCCCCACCTCTACGGAGGGCCTTCCCAATCTTTACTGCGGCATCGGCACCATCGTTTTGGCATTTTTGATGCTTACCTCTAAGGAAGTTAAGCTGCGTGAAAAGCTCTGCACCGGGCTGTTGCTTGTCTTTATTCTCCTCAGCTTTGCCATCCGGCAGCTGGACTATATTTGGCACGGCTTCCACTTCCCCAATATGATCCCCTATCGGTTCTCTTTTCTGTTCTCTTTTGTGCTGCTCACTATGGCGTACCGGGCATTTTTGCTGCGCAACACCTTCCGTCCTGTGCAGATCATTCTTGCTGCCATTTTCGCTGTGATCCTTGTATTCTTCTCGGAAAAGAGCAGCGAAATAGGCTATGTTCTCCTTAATCTCGCGCTGATCGGCCTGTACTTGGCGGTGCTTCTTTACCGCACAGTGGAGCCTAAGCCCGCAAAGAAGAAAGTTAAAAAGGATGAGCTGCTCCAAATGCGTCAGGAGCATCTTCGTCTATGCTCCCGGGCTCTTGCGGGTGTTATGGTGGCAGAGCTGATCCTTAACTTTGTAAATTTCGGGCTTCATTACGCGCCCCAGTCTATTGCCAGCTATCCCACCAACGCAAAGAATACCGCCCAAGCGGTCGCGCTTATGGAGGAACTGGAAAAGGATAGTCTCTTCTACCGTGCGGAAACTACCCACACCCAATCCTATAATGACGGTGCCCTCAACGGCTACAACGGCATCACTACGTTTACAAGCTCGGCCTTTGTGAATGTGACCAAATTCGTGCAGGCACTGGGCTACAGCGCCCAGGACAATTTTAACCGCTATCTCTACGAAGAAAGCTCCCCGGTTGCCAATCTGTTTTTAAACCTCAAATATATGATCGAGCGGAATGGACAAGTAGAAGAAAACAGCTACTTTGATGAAGTGGGGCGGTTTGGCAGTGTGGCGCTTCTGCAGAATAACGCCTATCTTCCCTTGGGCTTCCTTGCAAACAACGCCCTTTCCGATTTGGATTTCCCCACCTCCGGCAATCATTTTGCGTTCCAGAATAAACTTATCGATGCGGCCACCGGTGTGGAAAATGTATGGTCCTCTACCAATCATTTAAAGGTCACCGCCGACCCCGGTATCACCATTACCAGCACCAGCAGCGGCGACTGCAGCTATAAGGCAAACAGTGCCGGCAAAATCACCTACACCTACACCCTTGACAGAGCCGGCTTCTTCTGCGTGGACATCAGTCGCGGCAGTCGTGTGAGCTTCAATTTCACAGTCAAGAAAAACGGTCAATCCCTCTATACTGACTATTACAGAAGTCTGCCCCAGATGATTTCCGTTGCCGATGTAAAACCCGGTGATACCGTTCAAATCGTTATTAATGTAAAGGCAAACGAAAACATCTCCATCAGCTTAGATAACGGCATCCTGAATGAGGAAAAATTCCGGCAGGCCCACAGTATACTCGCTGCCTCTACCCTCTCCCTGACAGAATTTGAAAGCACCCGCCTCTCCGGCACCATCGACTGCAACCGAGATGGTCTGCTCTACACCTCTATCCCCCAAAACGGCAACTGGATCGCAGCGGTGGACGGGAAGGTCGTGGACACCGTGCAGGTCGGCGGCGCAATGCTGGGCATTCCTCTCCGCGAGGGTCAGCATACCGTGGAGATCGTTTATCAAAATGATGCACTCCGGGCGGGCATTTGCATAACGCTTATCAGCTTTTTGATCTTTGCCGGTATTTATGTCCTTTGGTATAAGCCGAGGGGAGTCGAACCCCGATAGGTTTTGCGCTGCAGCTTTCCGCCAATACTGCGGAAAATCCCTCGAAAATATCGGACGGATATTCCCTTCGTGATTTTACTTGTCTTGACGAAAAGCTGCTATCTCAAAACTGCGCAGCACCCCACAGCAAGGCATTTTGCTTTGGATTTTTGCGCAGATGACGCAGCCTTGCTGACGCAAGGCAAGGAAGATAAGGAAAAATACAACCAAAAGAACTGCTGTGGGGCTGTCGGTGTTCGACTCTCCTCGGCTTAAGGAGATTTCTATGGAAAATATGAAATTGGCCGGCCTGCAGCCGGAGACTGTTTTTTACTACTTTGAAAAGCTGTGCGCCATTCCCCATGGCTCCGGCAATACCAAAGCCATCAGTGATTACATCTGCAGCTTTGCCAAGGAAAATGGCATCCGCTATGTGCAGGACGAACTGAATAATGTACTGCTCTTTGGAGAAGCTTCGCAAGGCTATGAAGACCACGCGCCTGTCATTTTGCAGGGCCATATGGATATGGTCTGCGACAAGGACGAGGATTGCCCCTTGGATATGGAAAAGGACGGCCTTGATGTCACCCACGATGGCGAGTTTGTCTTTGCTAAAGGCACGACCCTGGGCGGTGACAACGGCATTGCTGTTGCCATGGCAATGGCACTGCTTG
>JAZSDE010000043.1:0-7908 GCA_045531015.1 Faecousia sp. | reverse complement strand
CGGACGACACAATGGTCGCCCCTACAAATTTTGATTTACGGAGCTACGGTATGGATATTTACCTTGAAATTTTCGGCTATATCGGCACGGCGCTTGTGATCATCTCTATGATGATGAACTCTATGCTTAAGCTGCGCATTTTTAATATGTGCGGCGCGCTGATCAGTATGATCTACGCCATCGCCCGCAATACCTGGCCGGTGGCGGTGCTGAATTTCTGCCTCCTTGCCATCAATCTCTATCAGACCATAAAAGAACTGCGGCAGAGGAAAAATAAGTAAAACACCGGTCGGGAGACCGGTGTTTTTTATGGAATTACCGCGCTACACGGAGCATAAATTCGATGATCTGGTCATCAACGGTGCAGGAGAGCAGCACTCTGCCGGTGGCTGCGCCGGTGACCTTGCCGTTTTCGATGGTCACAATGCCTTCCTTGTCGGCAGCCCACTCTACAGCAATCTTATTGCCTTCAGCGTCCTTCAGGTAGGGGTCAAGGTACTCGCCCTTACTCATATGGATGGTGATATCGTGGTCATCCTCAAAGCCGTACATAGACCAAAGGGTGTACTTGCCGGTGTTCACAAAGCCTACCTTGTCGGAGTTTTCAAAGAGGCAGTGTACGTAGCACTCCAGCTTCTCGCCCTCATACTCGGCATAGATCGTTGCCATACCGGGGGCAACTGCGGTGGCCACACCGTCAATAAAGGTAACGACCTTTTCGTTGGAGGAGGAGAAGGTGACTTCACTTGCCTTGATGGAGCCGTCATAGACCTTGAACTTTTCACCGGTACGGAAGAAGCTAAAGTCGGTGCGGTTCAGGCTGATGGCTGCGGGAGGCTCGGTGGGTTCGGGCTCGGTAGGTTCGGGCTCGGTGGGTGTGGGTTCGGTAGGTTCGGGCTCGGTGGGGGCAGGATTGGTGGGTGCCTCCGTAGGCGGCTCAGTTGCCGGATCGGTGGGGGTTTCGGCGGGGTCTTTTCCGGGCAAATTGACCAGAACCAGTACGATAGCCAGTACGGCAATCAGCGCCAGAATAAGCACTAACAGTTTTGTCTTACTATTCATAGTAACTCTCCTTTATATAGTGATACTTTATTTATACAATCTACAGATAGATTTGTCAATCACACATTGCGTTTTTCCAGAAAAAAACAAATGTCCCCCAGACAGCCGTGGCTGTCCGGGGTAAAGTTACGAATTAACAGTTAATTACAAATTACAAGTTACAAATTATAAATTGCAGCGTTGTAATATAGGTGTAGGGGCGGGCATCGCCCGTCCGCAATGTTGCGGTGTCGATTATGCGGCACGGACGACCAATGGTCGCCCCTACGAGTCCGGAGGTTGCCACACCAGCGTGCGGGCTGTGTTGCAATGACAACCCAAATTGGCAATCAGAAATTTGCCACCTTGTCGTTTTTCAGCTGGAGCTGGAGTTTGTCGGCGATTAAGGCGATGAATTCGCTATTGGTGGGCTTGCCTTTGGTGTTGGAAACGGTGTAGCCGAAGAAGCGCTGGAGGGTGTCAAGATCGCCACGATCCCAAGCCACCTCGATGGCGTGGCGGATGGCACGCTCCACACGGCTGGGGGTAGTCTGGAAGGTCTTGGCTACTTGCGGGTAGAGGACTTTGGTGATGGCATTGATCACATCCATATCGTTTACTGCGATGATAATGGCTTCCCGGAGATATTGATAACCCTTAATGTGGGCGGGGACACCGATCTCGTGGATGATGGAGGTGACCAGGGTTTCGATACTGCTGCTGTCCCGCTTGGGCATTGCGCCTTGCCGGGAAGGATTGCCCCGCAGCTCCTCCAAGTGCTCCACAAGCGCGGTCATATCACAGGGCTTGGGCATCAGGTAGTGAACGCCTAAGGCGGCCGCTGCCGAGGCTACGTAATCGGTGATGAACCCGGAGGTGGCAAGCACCATCGGCTTTTTGTCCTGCCCGGAAATGGCTTTCAGCACCGTCAGACCGTCCTGCTTTGCAAGCATCAAATCCAGCACTAAAATGTCCGGCTGTTTCTCTTTTACGGCGGCGATGGCGTCCTCACCGTTTTGTACGGTGGCGACGATACGCCAAAGGCTTGTGCGTTCTAACTGGGTTTTGAGGGAGGCGCAAAAGTCCTCGCTGTTGTCTGCGATCAATACGCTAAGTTGATTATCCATAACACTTCTCCTGAAAAAATGATGTTCCCCTTGTTGCGACAAAGATAATTTAGCACAGAAAAATGCATTTTGCAAGGAAGAAAGGGGAACTTTCGTGCGACAAAATGCGACATAAAGACGCATTATCGGGAGAAAAATAAACATTTCGACGGAAAACGACCAATGATAATACATTGTAGGGGCGGGCATTGCCCGTCCGCAAGGTCGCAAGATTGCGTGGTGTTGGAGGTGCGGCACGGACGACCGATGGTCGCCCCTACCGTTCTATCGAATATCAATTCTCATTGACGATTAGAAAAAAATGGTTTACAATAGGGAAAAAGAAAAAGGGAGGTTTTTCCGATGAACGAAAAATGGAATTTAGAGGTTATTTACAAGGGCTTTGATGATGAAGCTTGGCTGCAGGATTTTGAGAACCTGCAAAATATGCTCCGGGACTATTGCGTCTTTGCCGACGGGGTGGAGTCTGCCGATCCCAAGAGCGCGCTGCCGGAAAATATCAAGCGGCAGGAAGAAATTCAAAGCCTTATTATGAAAATGGGCACTTATGCGGAGCTGCGCCAAAGCGCGGATACCCGGGATCCGGACGCCGGTTCCCAGATGGGGCGGCTGATGGCGGCCTACAGCACTGTGGCCGCGCCCATTGCGAAAGTGGAAAAGTGGATAAGCGAAATTCCCAATTTGTCTGAACTGATCGAGAGCGATCCTGCGCTGAAGCCTTATGCATTCTTGCTGACAAATACGGTGCGGGACTGCAAGTATCTGCTGCCCGGCCGCGGTGAGGAGATTATGGCGCGCCTCAAGCTCTCTGGCGGCAGCGCTTGGGGTGAGATGCAGTCTTATCTTACCAGTACTGTGCCGGTGACTTACCGGGGGGAGAAGACCAATCTGTCTACCATCCGCAATCTTGCCTATGACCCAGACCCGGCGGTGCGGAAAGAGGCTTATGAGGCGGAGATTGCCGCCTACGACCGCATCCGGGATGCTATCGCCTTTGCCCTCAACTCCATTAAGCTGGAGACCATTTCCGACTGTAAGCTCCGGGGCTACGCTTCTCCCTTGGATCGCACGCTGGAGCGTTCCTTTATGGAAAAGGAGACCTTGGAGGCAATGCTCTCTGCTATGGATGATTACCTGCCCAAATTCTGGCAGTACCTGAAGGCCAAGGCCAAGGCACTGGGCTACGAAAAGGGACTTCCTTGGTACGAGCTGTTTGCGCCTATGGGAAAGAGCTCTACAAAGTTTACCGCTGAAGAGGCGCGGGATTACTTGGTAAATCTCTACGAGGGCTTTGACGGGGAGCTTTCCAATATGGTCGCCGAGGCCTTCGACAACGACTGGATCGACTTCTATCCCCGGGAGGGTAAGGTTGGCGGCGCCTTCTGCGCCGGTGTAGACGCCATCGGTCAGAGCCGAATCCTCACTAACTTTGACGGCAGCTTTTCCGACGTGGTGACCCTTGCTCACGAGCTTGGGCACGCATTCCATAACCTGTGCATCCGGGACCACAGACCCCTCAATAAAGATTACTCGATGCCCGTTGCGGAGACGGCCTCCACCTTTAATGAGTGCGTGGTCATGGCATCTGCCATCGAAAAGGCATCCGATAAGGAAGAAAAGCTGGCGCTGATTGAGAGCCAGCTGCAGGATGCCACCCAATGTATTTGCGATATTTACTCCCGTTACCGTTTTGAGACCATGGTTTTCGAGAACCGGGAGGAAAAGTTTATGGATGCGGATACCCTCTGCGACTTTATGCTGGGTGCCCAGCGGCAGTGCTACGGCGACGGTCTCGACTCTGATTGCCAGCATCCCTATATGTGGGTGTGCAAGAGCCATTACTATGGCCCTACTTTCTATAATTTCCCCTATGCCTTTGGCGGCTTGTTTGCTCGGGGACTGTACGCCCAGTACGAAAAGGAGGGGGAGAGCTTCATTCCCAAGTATAAGAAGCTGCTCTACACCACCCCCATCGCCACCGCAGAGGAGACGGCAAAGGTGGCAGACATTGACCTGACCGATAAACAGTTCTGGGCAGACGCCCTGCAGATGATCGCAGACCAAATTGACCTGTTCTGCCAGCTCGTGGAGGCGTAATATGGAAAAACTAAAACAGTTTTTAGACTATGCCCACAGCACCTACCATGCTGTTGACTTTTTGAAGAAAACCTTGGAAAATGAGGGTTATTGCCCCCTTTCCGAGGGGAAAAAGTGGGAAATCGTCCCCGGCGGCAAGTACTATGTCACCCGTGGCGGCAGTGCGGTGATGGCATTCCGGGTGCCAGTAGGAGAGCCTTGCGGTTTTCTGATGTCCGCAAGCCACAGTGACCGCCCCACCTTTAAGTGGAAGGAAAACGGCGAGCTGGAAGGAAAATACACCCGCCTGTCCGTAGAGCGGTACGGCGGTATGCTGATCTCTACTTGGCTGGATCGACCTCTGTCTTTGGCCGGTCGGGTGCTGGTGGAGACGGAAAACGGCATTGAGACCCGCCTTGTGGACATTGACAGAGATTTATTGCTCATTCCCAACGTTGCCATCCATATGAACCGCACCGCAAATGAAGGCTACAAGTGGAATCCTGCCACCGATGTGCTGCCCCTGCTGGGCGGCAAGGACGCGAAAGGGAAGCTGATGCCCCTTTTGGAGGAGCTGGCCGGCGGCAAGATCTTGGGACACGACCTGTTCCTCTACGTCCGGGAAAATGCCAAGGTTTGGGGCTTGGAGGACGAATATATTTCCGCACAGGCCATCGATGATCTCGCCTGCGCCTGGGCCTGCACCGAGGGCTTTTTAGGGGCAGGGGAGAGTGGCAGCGTTCCTGTGCTGTGCGTTTTCGACAGCGAGGAGGTTGGCTCCGGCTCTGTACAGGGCGCGGCTTCGGATTTCTTAGAGGCGACGCTTCTGCGGCTTTGCGGAGCGATGGGATGGGACTTGAAGGCGATGCTCTCTCAGTCTTTTATGGTCTCTGCGGATAACGGTCACGCACTGCACCCCAACCATCCCGAATTTGCTGACCCCCAGAATGCCCCGGTTATCGGCGGCGGTGTGGTGCTGAAGTTTAACGCCGCCCAAAGATATACCACCGACGGCGTTTCCGGCGCGCTCTTCAAGAAGATTTGCAAAAATGCCGATGTGCCGGTGCAGACTTACTATAACCGCGCGGATCTCCCCGGTGGCTCTACTCTGGGTTACATTTCTCTTGCCCACGTTTCCGTGCTGTCTGCGGATATTGGACTTCCCCAGCTGGCGATGCACTCGGCTTATGAGACGGCAGGCGTTGCCGACGCGGAAAACTTAGTGAAGGCAATGAAGGCATATTATGGAAGTACCCTTAGTGTGCCGGAGGATGGGATTTATCAGTTATAAATTACAAGTTACAAATTACAAATTGTAGGGGCGAGCATTGCTCGTCCGCCTGTATACTTCCCATATGTGGTTACGGACGACCGATGGTCGCCCCTACGATTTCAATAATCGCGCAGCGATACCTCAACTATTCACTTTTCACTATTCACTCTTCACTCCAAATAAATAAGCCTCTCCAAACGGAGAGGCTTAAATTATTTGGTCTAATTAGGCCTTGCCGGCGCAGCCGAGGACGTTCACCAGCTTGTGGCGAACCAGCTCCTTGATGTTGGCGCGGGCGGGCTTCAGGTACTCACGGGGGTCAAACTTGTCGGGGTGCTCGTCGTAGAACTTACGGATGGTGCCGGTCATTGCAAGACGGAGGTCGGAGTCGATGTTGATCTTGCAGACGGACAGGGCGGCAGCCTTACGCAGCTGCTCCTCGGGAACACCGATGGCGTTGGGCATCTTGCCGCCGTGGGCATTGACCATAGCCACATAGTCCTGAGGAACGGAGGAAGAGCCGTGAAGCACGATGGGGAAGCCGGGAAGTCTCTTGGTGACTTCTTCCAGAACGTCGAAGCGCAGTGCGGGAGGAACCAGAATGCCCTGCTCGTTGACGGTACACTGCTCGGGGGTGAACTTGTATGCGCCGTGAGAGGTGCCGATGGCGATAGCCAGGGAGTCACAGCCGGTGCGGGTCACGAACTCTTCAACCTCTTCGGGGCGGGTGTAGGAAGCGCATTCTGCGGAGACATTGACCTCGTCCTCGATACCGGCGAGGGAGCCAAGCTCGGCTTCTACCACAACACCGTGATCGTGGGCGTACTCAACCACCTTCTTGGTGATGGCGATGTTCTCCTCGAAGGACTTACTGGAAGCGTCGATCATAACGGAGGTGAAGCCGCCGTCGATACAGCTCTTGCAGGTCTCGAAGCTGTCGCCGTGGTCCAGGTGCAGGGCGATGGGAATTTCGGGGCATTCGATTACGGCAGCCTCAACCAGCTTAACGAGGTAAGTGTGGTTGGCGTATGCACGGGCGCCCTTGGAAACCTGCAGAATTACGGGAGCATTCTCCTCCTTGCAGGCCTCGGTGATCGCCTGAACGATCTCCATATTGTTGACATTGAAAGCGCCGATGGCGTAGCCGCCGTCGTATGCCTTCTTGAACATTTCAGTTGTTGTTACCAGAGCCATTGGTATCATATCCTTTCTTATTGCGAGTATTGCCCGCATATTTTCGAGTGTATTATACCATAAAAAAATTTGATTTCAATATATATTTGCGGAAAATGCGATATTTGTGAAAATTAACTATTTACCTTTTGATTTATATGGAGTATAATTGTTCAGGCTAAAATAAAAACAAGGAGTTTTTGACTATGAAATTATCCCCTCTGCAGATCGCAAGATATGGTTACAGCCCCAAGCTGCCCGGTATGCTTCGCGGCGGTATCTCCGAGATCTGCGTAAAAAATGGCGCGCCTACCGCGTCTGTTGCTGATCAGGAAAAGATCGCAGCGCTGTTTCCCAACACCTACGGCAAGAACGAAATCACCTTCCAGAAAGGCGTCAACACCGCCCCCGCCAAGCGGCAGGTGGTTGGTGTTATCCTCTCCGGCGGTCAGGCACCCGGCGGCCACAACGTTATTTGCGGCCTGTATGATGCGCTGAAGGCCACCGATAAGGAAAACGTCCTCTACGGCTTCAAGGGCGGTCCCAGCGGTCTTATCGACGATGACTATCTGGTCTTCGATGACGAATATATTAACGCCTACCGCAACACCGGCGGCTTCGACATCATCGGCTCCGGCCGTACCAAGTTAGAGACCCAGGAGCAGTTCGCCATCGTGGCTGAGAATTGCCGCAAGCACGGCATCAACGCCCTGGTTATCATCGGCGGTGACGACTCCAATACCAACGCCGCTGTGCTGGCGGAGTACTTTGCCGCGAACAACAGCGGTATTCAGGTCATCGGCTGCCCCAAGACCATTGACGGCGACCTGAAGAATGAGGACATTGAGTGTTCCTTCGGCTTCGACACCGCTACCAAGACCTATGCCGAGATCGTGGGCAACATCCAGCGGGACGCCAACTCCGCCAAGAAGTACTGGCACTTCGTAAAGGTGATGGGCCGCTCCGCTTCCCACGTGGCGCTGGAGACTGCACTCCAGACCCACCCCAACATCTGTCTCATCGGCGAGGAAGTGGCCGCAAAGAAGATGTCTCTGTCCCAGATCACCAACTATATCGCGGACTCCGTTGCGACCCGTGGCAACAATGGCGAAAACTTCGGCGTTGCCATCATTCCCGAGGGCATTGTAGAGTTCGTGCCTGAGTTCTCTATGCTGATCGCCGAGATCAACGAGCTGTTGGCAGGCGCAAAGGCCGATG
>JAZSDE010000054.1:0-11459 GCA_045531015.1 Faecousia sp. | reverse complement strand
CATGGCTACGATCCGACTTTACTGCACCAATAACGAATTGGGCTTTGATTACCTCCGGGACAATATGGCACTTTATCAGCAGGAGCTGGTACAGCGGGGACACGCCTTTGCCATTGTGGATGAGGTGGACTCCATCCTCATCGACGAAGCCCGCACCCCGCTTATTATCTCCGGTAAGGGCGAGGAGTCCTCTCAGCTTTACACCATGGCAGACAATTTCGTGTCCGGTCTGCGCAAACAGGTCTTTGCAAAGACCGAGGACAAGGAAGTCCACGACGATTACGACTGCGATTATTTCGTAGACGAAAAGTCCCGCTCTGTTTCCCTTACCGCCAGCGGTATCGCCAAGGCAGAAAGGTACTTTAACGTGGAAAACCTTGCCGATGCAGAAAATGCCACCCTTTCTCACCATATCAATCAGGCCATGAAAGCCCGCGGCCTTATGAAAAAGGACATTGACTACGTGGTCAAAGACGGGCAGATCATCATCGTTGACGAGTTTACCGGCCGTCTTATGTACGGCAGACGGTACAACGAAGGCCTCCATCAGGCCATCGAAGCCAAGGAGCGGGTGCAGGTGGCCAGCGAGAGCAAGACCCTTGCGACCATCACTTTCCAGAATTTCTTCCGCCTTTATAAGAAGCTCTCCGGTATGACCGGCACGGCACTGACCGAGGAAGAAGAATTTAATGCTATCTATATGCTGGACGTGGTGGAGATTCCCACCAACCGGCCGGTTATTCGTGAAGATATGCCGGACGTGGTTTATAAGACCGAGGCAGGCAAATTCCGCGCCATCATTCAGCAAGTGAAAGAATGTTACGAAAAGGGACAGCCTGTACTGGTGGGTACGGTATCCATCGAAAAGAGTGAGATTCTTAGTAAGCTCCTGAAAAAGGAGAAAGTGCCCCACAATGTGCTAAACGCCAAGTATCACGAGCAGGAAGCGGGCATCGTCGCCCAGGCCGGTAAGTTTGGCGCGGTCACCATCGCCACCAATATGGCAGGCCGTGGTACGGACATTATGCTGGGCGGTAACGCGGATTTCCTTGCTAAGGCAGAACTGCAAAAGATGGACTTGCCTGAGGAAATTCTCCGGGAGGCAGACTCCTATGCGGAAACCAACGATCCGGAAATCCTCGCTATTCGGGAGACCTATAAGAATTTGCTTCGGAAATATAAGGATTCCATTGCTGATGAAGCGGAAAAGGTAAAGGCCGCCGGCGGTCTCTTCATCATTGGTACCGAACGCCATGAATCCCGCCGAATCGACAATCAGCTCCGCGGCCGTTCCGGCCGTCAGGGCGACCCGGGTGTGAGTCGCTTCTATCTGAGTCTTGAGGACGACTTAATGCGCCTGTTCTCCTCGGGACGGGTGATGGCGATGATGGACACCCTGGGTATCGACGAGGATACGCCCATTGATGCGAAAATCCTCTCCGGCGCGGTGGAAAATGCCCAAAAGAGCGTGGAAAGCCGGAACTTCCGCTCCCGTAAGAACGTTCTGGAATACGATAACGTTATGAATACCCAAAGAGAAGTCATCTATGCCCAGCGGCAAAAGGTGCTCTCCGGCGAAGACCTGCGGGAGAATATGCTCACTATGCTCCGGGCTGTGGTGGAGACCACAGTCGCACCCGTTCTCAGCGAGTGTGGCGGCAAGCTCACCGAGGAAGCGATCGCCCAGATCGCTGTCCAAATGGAGGGCGTGTACTTTGCAAAGGGTACTCTCAAGGGTCGGGAAAACCAGCTTTTGGGAATGGATGAAGCTGCCGCTACAGAGGAGATCTATAATATTGCACTGCACACTTATGAAGCTAAGGAAGCTGCCATTACCCCGTCTGTTATGCGGGAGCTGGAGCGGGTGGTTATGCTCCGGGTGGTAGACGAATACTGGATGGATAACATCGATGCTATGGACGATCTCAAGCAGGGCATCGGCTTGCGGGCTTACGGCCAGCACGACCCGGTCATTGCTTACAAGGAAGAGGGCTATCAGCTCTTTGAGGCAATGGTCACTGCCATCCGGGAGGAGACCATTCGCAGGTTGTTCTTGGTGCAGCTTCGCACCAATCAGGAGGTAAAGCGGGAGAAGGTTGCCCACGAGACCGGCACCAGCGCACCGGATAAGACAGTAAAGAAGCAGCCTGTCCGCGCTGCCCAAAAGATCGGTCCCAACGATCCCTGTCCCTGCGGCAGCGGCAAGAAGTACAAAAAGTGCTGCCGGGATAAAGAGCAGGCCTGATATGCGAACCGTTATAAAAGAAAAGCTGCAATATGAGGTGGCGGAGAATATCTCCGCGCCTCATATGTTTACCACCAGACTTGGCGGTGTCAGCGAGGGATACCTTTCCTCTATGAACATCGGCACCCGCCGTGGGGATAAACAAGAAAATGTTCTGAAAAACTATGAGATTTTAGGGGAAGCCATCGGTTTTGACCCGAAAAAATCTGTCCACACCAAGCAAACCCATACGGACATCGTCCGCATTGCGGACGAAAGCCTTTGGGGCGCGGGACTCTACGCCCCCGATCTTTCCGACTGTGATGCTCTTATCACAAACACCCCGGAAACGGCGTTGGTGATCTTCGCGGCAGACTGCACCCCCATCCTTTTTTATGACCCTGTGACCGGGGCAGTGGGCGCTGCCCACGCAGGCTGGCGGGGGACACTTGCGGATATTGGGGGAAAGACCGTTCAGGCGATGGAAAGGAACTTTGGCTGCCGTCCGGAAAACATCCGCGCTGCTATTGGCCCCAACATCGGTGCGTGCTGTTTTGAAACCGACCGGGATGTACCTGATGCTTTTTTGGGGCGTTATCGGGGGGATATCGGTGCATTTCTGACCGAAAAAAACGGTAAATTTCACGTGGACTTGAAGGAAATCAACGCCTGGTTGCTGCGCCGGGCAGGTGTAAAGGCCATCGATATTTCCGATCACTGTACCGCCTGCAACCCCGACCGCTACTGGTCGCACCGCAAAGTGGGCGCCCAGCGAGGCAGTCAGGGTGCGATCATTGTATGTAAGGAGAGAAAGAGATGAAGCGGCTTATTTGCATATTTTTAGCAGTCTGCCTGCTTCTTTCCTTTGGCGGCTGCAGCTACGATTACTCCGATTATGTCCCCAATGGGGGCGGCCTTGCGGATGCCAAGCCCCAAGACCCTACCCAGCCGGGCGACGGCGATAAGATCATTACCCTGACTTTCTATAAAGAAAAGGGGCTCAATCCTTATTTGGCGACGGATTATACCAACCGGGTTTTGATGTCCCTTCTTTATCAAGGGCTTTTTGCCACGGACAGCAGCTATGAGACGTGGCCGGTGCTTTGCGGCAGCTATACCCAATCGGCAGATCATAAGACCCATACCCTTACGGTTGACCCCAAGGCGACCTTTTCTGACGGCACACCGGTGACTGGCCGGGATGTGGTGGCAAGCCTCAATGCGGCCAAGGAAAGCGCTTACTATTCCGGGCGGCTGATGCATATTACCGGCATTGCCTTGACGGATGCCGGAGAAACCGTCATCAGTACCGACACGGAAATGGGCGACTTACCCATTTTGTTGGACATTCCTATCGTGCCGGCAAATCAGGTGGGAGAAATGTTCCCCACTGGCTCAGGCCCTTATGTTTTGGAGGATACGGTAGTCGGCCCTTATCTCAAAAAGCGAACAAGCTGGTGGTGTCAGGCGATCCTACCGATCTCCACGCCTGCTATCCCTCTGATGGAGGCTACCTCTGTCTCCGGCATCCGGGATGATTTCCAGTTTAACGGCTTAGATTTTGCGCTCACTGACCCCAGCTCCGATCAGTATGTGGATTACCGCAGTGACGCGGAGATGTGGAACTGTGAAAGCGGTCTGTTTCTCTATATCGGCTGCAATGAAGACAGCACAGTCTTCGACAGCCCCGAGCTGCGCGCTGCCCTGACCTACGCCATCGACCGAGACAGTCTCGCAAGCAAATTCTACCGGGGCTTTGCCCAAAGCACCACACTGCCCGCATCTCCCCACAGTCCCTATTATAACAAAGCGCTGGCCGCCAAATACGGCTACGATGCTGCGAAATTTGCAGAAGCCGTAACGGCTTCCGGCAAGCAGGGAAGTACGATTGTGCTGCTGGTCAATAGCGACGATTCTCTCCGCCTTCGGGCAGCCCGAGCAATTAGGGATATGCTCACCGCAGGCGGCTTTGTGGTAGAGATGAAAGAATTGGGTGGCAGCGCCTACGAAAATTCCATCAAAAAGCGGGAATTTGATCTGTATTTAGGAAAAACAAGACTGTCCCCCAATATGGATCTGTCTGCGTTCTTTTACACCTGGGGCGAACTGAGCTACGGCGGCCTCGATGATCTGGCGGCCTACACGTTGTGCCTCGAGGCCCTTGCCGATGAGGGTAACTACTATAACCTCCACCGGACGGTGATGGAGCAGGGACTATTGTGCCCGGTGCTGTTTTGCAATTATACCGTCTACACCACCCGGGGACTGTTCTCTGACCTCTCTCCTGCAAGGGATAATGTGTTCTGTTATTCCATCGGAAAAACAATGGAAAGCATAATGCCGTAAAAAAGACCGCCATCGGCGGGCTTTTTTAATGATAAATTACAAGTTACGAATTATAAATTATGGGTGTCCAAAAATTTACGCGGTGCTGGCGGACACCGCAGGAGCGGTGTCCCTACAATCCCTTTCGATGGTGCATCCGTAGGGGACGGATTCCCCGTCCCGCTACAAAGAAAAAATGAGGGTTTTTTTGGGAGGGGCGGAAAGTGTAGACGCACAGCGGGTTTTCGGCATTTGGGGAAAATGAAAATGGGAAAAAAGTGGGAAGATTTTTCCTTAAAAGTGTGGTATAATGCTAATGTGGTCAGTTGGAGATAGTTGGAGATAGCCACGTTATTCTTTTATCATCAAAGGAGATCAACTTATGAAGCGAAAGCAATTTACATTTTACGAATCCTTCCACGCCAGCATACAGAATCTGTCGACACAAAAAGAAAAACTGCAAGCCTACGAAGCCATATGCAACTATGCACTATACGGACAACTGCCAAAAATGGAGGGAAGAAAATCCTCAATTTTGGCAGTTTTTTCTATCGCAAAACCAGTGCTGGACACAGCAAGAAAGCGGTCTTCCCGGATTCTCAACCGTGACAAATTGTCGTCACAAGAAAAAGAAAAAGAAGAAGAGAAAGATTAAGTTAAAGTCTTAGTTATAGTTAAAGTCTAAGTTAGAGGTTAAGTCTTAGTTATAGTTAAAGTCAAAAATAAAAGATATATATTAAGTCATAGCGTAACTCCCATTTGGAATAATGTATTTTTGGTTGTGGAAAAACCTGTGGAAAAGTCACCATTTCCTGTGGATAACTCTGTGGAAAACCTTTTCCGAATGTAGAATGCTAAATGCTTAATATGCCTATGCTACAAACGGTAAGGCTACGACTTTTGGCCATCTTGGCAAATTTATATGCACCGCCCCAAGTGTGGTTGATAAAGCAAATGCAGGTGTGGGACATTTCTATCATCCAGTTATTTCTTTTATCTATAGCATATTTGGGGTGTACGGTCTCCAATCCCTCCGGGAACATAGAATCGGGGATCTCCTCGTCCCTTTCTGTCGGCAGGTAAGCAAGCACAACGCATATCCGGATATGGGGATATTCTGCTTCCAATTGTTTCAGGCACAGATAGACCGCCCGGTCAAAATCTCCCTGATTGCCTACATAAAAAACATCGTCGCCCTCTAATATCCGCTGCCGGATGGTCTCCAAAAGCCGGGTTCGGTCTAAGTGGTAGCTATCTTTGTGGCCGAAAAATGTACACGCTGACATAATATGACCTCCTTTTTCTATATTGTACTATAAAAATATCGAATGGTACAGTCTCCTGTACTATATTTACGCCATTCTTTCCTATAATTATGGTACAGTTACAGGGAAGTGTGGTGTAGTGGATGCAATTGAATGAAGCTATCAGCAGAAGAATTCGCGAGCTTCTGAAAGAACGGGATATGACCAATTATAAGCTATATTTGAAGAGCGGTGTGCCAAAATCAACCATCGGTAATTTGATCAACTGCACCTATGATTCCGTGAAGCTCCGGGTAATCCATGAAATATGTCAAGGCTTTGGAATTAGCATTACAGAGTTTTTTAACTCTCCCTTATTTATTGAAGATAATCTTGAACCATAAAAACCTCTGTGCTGTGTGGCATAGAGGTTTTTGCAACGCACGCTCAAGAAAATATGTAAGGGTAGGAGGCAAGAACAAAAATCTTTCCCCTCCTCTGGGGAGGTGCGGTCTAAGTGGTATGTATCCTTGTGCCCGAAAAAACAGCAGGTTCTTTCTTTCATCGCATATTCCCTCCGTACATTGTAGAATATATGATTTATTATAAAGAATTATTTACTTAAAGTAAATAAATATATACTCACATCTTATAATAAATATTCCCTCTTTCCGTTAAAATATCATATAGAAAGAGGGTAACACAATGAAAACAGAATTTGCAGAGAAATATATCACGCTTGGCCTGAAAATCGCATATTACCGCAGAAAAGCCGGGTTTACACAAGAGCACTTTGCAGAACTGATAGGAAAGAGTGTCAGCTTTGTTGGGCAGGTAGAGGGAACCGGTACTGTTCGGGGTGTTTCTCTTGAAACGCTGTTCAAAGTGGCAGAGGTGTTAAAGATTTCTCCCGCCAAATTATTAGAGGATGATTAGGCGTTCCGGAGCGTTATGCCTTGGAGCAGATAAATAAATATAAAATCCCACGGTGAACGCACACTGTGGGATTTCCTGTTTGTAGGGAATGCATTCCGCATATTACAACCGCATCTTGTGGAACAGATAAATCCGTTCCCTACGATAGGTGCGGCTATAGGGAGCGGCGTCCTCGACGGTCCGAAACAAAATCGGTGCTCGATGCGCCGGTTTTGTTCTATGCGGACGAGCGATGCTCGCCCCTGCCGGGCTAATCAAAAATTGTCAACTATCAATTGTCAATTATCCATTGAAAAGTGCAGATTTCCCTTGCTATTTTTCTTTTCCGCGGCTATAATAGACAATGAAAGAGTATGAAAACAGCGCGTTTGTTTGTTACTAAGGAGAAGAAGGAGGACATAGTATGGATCCCATTTATGTTACCGGTCACAGAAACCCGGATACAGATTCCATCGTGGCGGCAATGGCCTATGCGGCACTGCGCAATGCGGTGGGTGACCGGGAATATGAAGCCGCCTGCTTAGGCCGGGTGTCCGATGAAACCCAGATCGTGCTGGACCGTTTTGGCTTCCAGCCCCCCAAGCGCATTACCGATATGTACACCCAAGTAAAAGACCTGGATTATGATACACCGCCCTTTTTGTCCCCCGCGGTGACGGTGGACAGAGGCTGGCTTCTCTTGCAGGAGCACCGCAATATTTCCTCTATTCCGGTAGTGAATGAAGACGGCACACTTTTTGGCCTGCTGTCCCGGGACGATGTGGCCAACTACCATATGGCGGTGGCAGAGGTCGGCAAGTTAGATGCCGTGCCCCTTTTTAACCTTCTTTCCGTGTTGGACGGCAAAATTCTCAACGAAGCCGGCGAAAATACCGATACGGTAGCCGGTGAGGTCATTATCGCGCTGCCCCAAAAACGGGAGGGCTTGCTGAATTTGAGTGAAAACAGCATCGTACTGTGCGGCGATCAGCCGGAGATGATCCGAAAAGCCCTTGATGCCAATGTTAGCTGCGTTGTGGTTTGTCAGGCAGAGATCACCGAGCAGCTGCGAAAACTCGATACCAAGTCCTGCATTATCGCAACGCCCTACGATGCCTACCGGGCTGCCCGGCGCATCTTCCAGTCTACCCCCGTGGGTCGGATCTGCCGTACCACAGAGCCTATCAGCTTCCATTTGGAAAACCGGGTGGACGAGGTGCGGGAGCAGGTGCTCAAATACCGCTATCCTTGCTATCCCATTTTGGATGAAAACGAAAAAGTCGTGGGTGTTCTGACCCGGTATCACCTGCTCCGTCCCCGGAGAAAACGGGTGGTGCTGGTAGACCACAATGAAGCCGCGCAGTCCGTTCCCGGCTTGGAAGAAGCGGAGATCCTGGAGATCATTGATCACCACCGCCTTGCAGATATTCAGACCGGCAACCCCATTTACGTCCGCAACGAGCCTGTTGGCTCTACCAATACCATCATTGCCTCTATGTTCCAGGACAAGGGCATTCTGCCGTCGGAAAAAATGGCAGGTATGATGGCGGCGGCCATCCTTTCCGATACGGTTATGTTTAAATCCCCCACTTGTACCGCGCAGGACGTGCGGACTGCGGAGCGTATGGCGCGGATCGCCAACGTCTCTTTGGAGGAATTGGGACGGGATATCTTCTCCTCGGCTACAGAAAACCGCACGGCAGAGGAGCTGCTCTATGCCGATTATAAGGAGTTCCACATTGCAGGCCACGATTTTGCCGTTGCCCAGATCACCTGTGTGGACAGCCCCAAGATGCTGGAGCGGAAGGACGAATTTTTGCCACTTATGCAGAAGCTGATGAAGGACAGAGGCTTCTCCGTGGTGATTTTGATGCTCACCGACGTGCTGCTGGAGGGCACGCAGCTCATTTATGTAGGCGATGCAGAGACCGTGCGGCAGGCGTTCAGCGCCGAGCCCAAGGGCAATACGGTGTTCTTGCCCCATATTATGAGCCGTAAGAAGCAAATTATCCCGATGCTGTCTGCATTGTGGGGCTAATTGAAAAAACAAAAGGAGTAAACTATGGGTTTTGAGACCTTGCTGGGCAATACCCGGCTGAAAGAAAACCTTTCCGGTAGTCTCCGGCAGGGTCGTATATCCCATTTTTATCTGATTTCCGGCCCGGAGGGGTCAGGAAAAAAGACCCTTGCCCGTCTTTTAGCGGCGGCGATGCTGTGCCGGGCAGGAGAGAAGCCCTGCTGTTTGTGCAATGACTGCCGCAAGGCCTTGGGAAATGTTCACCCGGATGTGATTTGGGTGGAAGACCCGGAGCATAAAAATGTTTCAGTAAAAATCGTCCGGGAGGCGCGGGAGAGCATTTTTATCCGCCCCAATGAGGGCGACCGAAAAGTATACATCTTTCCGCAGGAATTAGGCATTGAGGGACAAAACGCCCTTTTAAAGGTTTTGGAAGAGCCGCCGGCTTACGGCGCGTTTCTGCTGCTGACGGATAACCCGGAAAAACTGCTGCCCACCATCCGTTCCCGCTGTACGGAGCTGCAGCTGCATCCCCTTACCCCAGAGCAGCTTCGTCCGGCGCTTCAAAAGGAATTTCCGTCCGTCGCACCGGATGTTTTGGAAGCGGCTATCGTCCAAAGCGGCGGTTATTTGGGACAGGCGAAAGCCTTACTGGCAGAAAGCGGAGAGATTTCGCCCCAGACCACAGAATTTGCCCGGGTATTTGCCGCCCGGGACTATGTGGGCCTTGCCCAGCTCCTTGCCTCTATGGAAAAACACAAGCGGGATGCCTTTATGCAGGAGCTGACCGCTTGGTCTGCGCTTCTGCGGGGCGCGCTGGTGTGCCGAAACGGAGAAAAGGGCGTTACCGAAACAGAAAGGGCATTGGGTGCCGCCCGGAGCGCCCGGGAAATTATGAACGCTTACAACGCGTTACAAAAAGCAATGCAGTATGCCGGCGGCAATGTGTCCGTAGCCGCTCTGTGCGGCAATCTCTTGTGGCAGCTGCGTTGAGTGAGAAGGAGAAACAACACTATGGAAGAAATAACGAAGCCCCAGGAAGAAAACACCACCGTGGAAGTAGTGGATGTTCAGTTCCGTACCGGGCAGAAGGTATATTACTTTGATCCCGCGGGAAAGACCTATAAGGCAGGTCAGCACCTGATCATCGACACCGCCCGGGGTATGGAGTACGGCATTTGCGCCCGGGAAAACCACAGCATCCACCAGATGGAGGTGGTGACGCCTCTGCGCCCGGTGATCCGGGTGGCTACCGAGCAGGATGAGCGGGTCGTAAAAGAGAATATGGAAAAGGAAGACCGGGCATTTAAGGCTTGCCTCAAGAAGATCGAGGAAATGGGCCTTGATATGCAGCTTGTTTCTGCAGAATGTGCCTTTGACGGCAGCAAGATCCTCTTTTTCTTTACCGCCGACGAGCGGGTAGACTTCCGGGAGCTGGTCAAGAGTTTAGCCTCTATGTTCCATACCCGCATCGAGCTGCGGCAAATCGGCGTTCGGGACAAGGCGCGGATGGTTGGCGGACTGGGCATCTGCGGCAGACCGTTCTGCTGTGGCAGCTTCCTGGACGATTTTCAGCCTGTGTCCATCAAAATGGCTAAGACCCAAAACTTAAGTCTGAATCCCACCAAAATTTCCGGCACCTGCGGCAGACTTATGTGCTGTCTCAAATATGAGCAGGATGCCTATGAGGATCTGCTGCGCAATGCGCCGAAAAACGAGTCTTTCGTGGATACCCCCGATGGCCGGGGCACGGTCATCGAGGTGGATTTGATGCGCCAGCGGGTGAAAGTTCGCCTGGAGGAGCAGACGGATACCGCTGTTTGGCATAAAAATGCGGATATTGCCGTGCTTCGAAGCGGCAAGGCAAAGAAACACGATCCCCCCATCCCCGCAGACCTTGCGCCTATCTCCGGTGGCGGTAAGCGGAAAAAGGAAGTGCGGGAGGAGGAAAATACCCGGTATTTAGACTCTATTAAGCTGCGCTACAGCGAGGAGACCATTGCTGACGAGACCATCGCACCGGAAGAAGTTCCTGTAACGGAGGAACAGCCGGAGAAGAAGGAAAAACGGAAAAACCGCCGTAATCGCCGGCAAAAGGCAGCGAAAAACGCAACTCCGGAGCAAAAGACAGAGGAACAATCCCAAGCACCGGAAGCACCGGAAGGGGAAACGGGCGAAAATAAGAAAAAGCGGAATTTCCACCGCCGCCGCCATTTCCACCATAAGAAGCCCAAAAGCGGCGAACAGGGATAAATCGATAAATCTCCACTGCTTATAGCCAATTGTTGTTATGTGCACCATACTTTCTCTCCGGTGAGAAAGTATGCAAAGAACCGACGAGAACCTTTCGTATGGTTCTCGGACTCTCCAGACGACCAAAGGGAGAGCCCTTTGGAAACCCCGGAAGCGACGATAATCGGTAATTGTCAACTATCAACTGTCAATTGTCAATTCAAGTATAGGTGTAACACTTTTGCGGTTTCGGAATACCTTGGAATGAGCGGCGAAAGTCGCGAGAAAATCATTGGAGGTATTCATTATGTATAACAACGGCTTCTGTGGCGGCAATATGTGCTGGATCATTATCCTCATCCTCTTGCTGTGCAACTGCGGTGGCAACAATAATGCAAACAACGGCTGCGGCTGTGGCTGCGACAATAACTGCGGCTGCTGCTAACAAATGTTGAAAAGACCGCCTTCGGGCGGTCTTTTTAGTGGATAATGAATGCGGTCG
>JAZSDE010000079.1:0-3051 GCA_045531015.1 Faecousia sp. | reverse complement strand
GGCGGGACGATGTAGGCATCGTCCCTTACAACGTACCGCACCTGTCATCCTGAGCAAGCGAAGCGCGTCGAAGGATCCGTCCCCCAAAGGGGAGGCAACAGGGGAGGCTCCACAGGGGAGGCTTTCATAGATTTTTATTGTCAAACGCACAAATCTATGATATACTATTCTACTGTGCGGAAATAATATACATAACGCGCAAAATTAAGGAAAACAGTGAGGTTTCCCTATGTTTACGGATATTTTACAGGCCATTTCTGAATATGAGACCATTATCATCCACCGCCACAGCCGCCCTGACGGCGATGCGCTGGGCAGTCAGATCGGTATGAAGCACATATTAATGGAAAACTTCCCCGGCAAGGCGGTCTATGCCGTTGGTGACGATGCCCGTTTCTTCAGCTTTATGGAGGACTCCCAAATGGACGAGATTCCCGATAGCGTATATGACGGTGCGCTGGCCATCATTTTGGACACTGCCGCCAGCCATTTCATCAGCGACGACCGCTATAAATTAGCCGCCAAGCGGGTGCGCCTCGATCACCACATTTTCTGCGAAAATATCGCGGAGCACGAGGTGGTGGACACCTCCTTTGAAAGTTGCTGCGGTCTCGTCACCCAGTTCGCGGTGGAAAGCAATCTTAAAATCAATCCCCTTGCCGCAAAGAGCCTTTACACCGGTATGGTCACCGACTCCGGCCGCTTCCGCTACGACGGCACCACCGCCCGGACCTTCCGCCTGGCATCCGTACTGATGGAGACCGGCTTTGACACAAACGCGCTGTTCCGTGACCTCTACGCCGATGATTTTGAAAGCAAGAAGCTAAAAGCCAGCTTCATCCTGAAAATTCAGTTTACGCCGGCGAGTGTTGCCTACATCTACACCGACCGGGCAGAGTTTGACAGTATGGGTCTTGATACCTTCACTGTCTCCCGGGCAATGGTCAATACCATGGCAGACATCAAAGGTGTCAGCATTTGGGTAAACTTCACAGAGACGGAGCAAGGCGTTTTGTGCGAGCTTCGTTCCAACAAATATAACATTAACCCTATCGCGGTCAAATACGGCGGCGGCGGCCACCAGAAGGCCAGCGGCGCCACCGTGCCCGACCGGGAGACGGCAATGGCGATGCTCAGCGATTTGGACGCCATCGTCCGGGGAGAAGGAGAGACAGTATGAGTAGAGAAATAAAAGAGCAAATTTTACAGAAAATCAAAGAATATGACCGCATTATGATCTTCCGTCATATCCGCAACGACGGCGACTGCGTCGGCGCGACCAAGGGCTTAAAGCGCATTTTGCAGCTTTCTTTCCCGGAAAAGGAGATCTATCTCATCGACAAGGACACCGCCCAGTATTTGGAGTTTATGGGCCCTGAGGATGAACCCGTAGCAGAGGAACTGTACTACGATGCTCTGGGCATCGTGGTGGACACCGCCTCCGAAGCCCGGATTTCCAATAAGAACTACAAGCTCTGCAAGGAGCTTATTAAGATCGACCACCACATTCCGCTGGAAACCTACGGCGACCTCCAATGGGTGGAGGAAGACCGGGCAGCCGCCTGCGAAATGATCGTGGATTTTTATGCTACCTTTAAGGACGAGCTGAAGATCGACTCCGAAGCCGCAACTCACCTCTACACCGGCCTCGTCACCGACTCCGGCCGCTTTAAGTACGACGGCGTCTCCGGTGATACCCTTAGAAATGCGGCGCTCCTGCTGGACGTGGGCGTGGACACCCAGCTTCTGTACGCAAGACTTTATTTGGAGGCCTTTGAGTACCTGAAGTTTAAGGCTTATATCTATGAAAAGATGCAGATCACCGAAAACGGCGTGGCATACATTTATGTGGACAAAGAGATGCAGGAGAAATTTAACCTGACCTTAGAGCAGGCCAGCGCCTGTGTGGGCACGCTGGACTCCATCCGCGGCAGTATCTGCTGGATGGTCTTTATCGACAATAACGATGCAGAGGGCTCTATCCGGGTCAGACTGCGCTCCCGCTTTGTCCACGTCAATCCCATTGCCGAAAAGTACCACGGCGGCGGCCACGCCTGCGCCTGCGGCGCCACCGTTTACAGCGAGGAAGAAATGCAAGCTCTGCTCCGGGATGCGGATGCGCTGGTAAAAGAATACAAAGAGACCCACGAGGACTGGCTATGAGAATTTTAGTTACAAATGACGACAGTATTTCTGCCCCTGTGCTCCCTGAGCTTATTCGCTGGGCACAGAAGCTGGGCGAGGTTACAGTTGTGGTACCCAAGTACCAGCAAAGCGGCAAGAGCCACGGCATTGAGCTGCACGAGCCTTACGAAGTGGTGCAGGTGGATTCTATCCACGGCGCAACGGTCTATACGGTGGATTCCACCCCTGCAGACTGCGTGCGGTTTGCCCTGATGGGATTGAAGCTTAAGTTTGATTTGGTGATCTCTGGCATCAATAAGGGCTATAATATGGGAAAAGACATTATGTACTCCGGCACGGCGGCTGCTGTCTTTGAGGCAGGCGCCCAAGGCATTCCGGCAATTGCCTTTTCCAGCTCCTTTACCGGCAGCGAGGCGGCCGCAGCCTATTTGGATCAGGTATGGGCATATATGCAGGAAAATCGCCTGTGGGAGCTTGGAAGCCTCTATAATGTCAATATTCCTCCCGCGGGCGGCAAGATCCGCATTACAGGGCAGGGCGGTCCTTACTACTCCGATGATTTTAAGCCGGTGGGCGATAACCGCTATCAGGCTTGTGGTATTTGTGTTCACGAAAATAAAGGCAATTTGGATATCGATACCGATGCGGTGGTCAGCGGCTATATTACCATTTCTCCGCTGACAGTTTGCCGGATCGATATGGCGCTGTACGAAAAGCTGAAGGAACTGAATAAATAACAAATGAGCCTTCCCGGTTGGGAAGGCTCATTCCCTACGCGCCGTGTTACAGCGGCTTTATATTTGCCGATAATATTTGGAATGTCATGGTGCATTGTAGGGAACGGATTTATCCGTTCCGTTATACTGATTAACAAATGTATGTGGTTTGGCATAATTACCCAGTTAT
>JAZSDE010000087.1:0-45189 GCA_045531015.1 Faecousia sp. | reverse complement strand
ACCAACGATATGCAGGAAGCGATCGAGATGATGAACGCCGGCAAGCTCAACCCCTCTGCGCTGGTGACCCATATCGGCGGTCTGAATGCAGTTGTGGAGACCACGCTGAACCTGCCCAAGATCCCCGGCGGTAAGAAGCTGATCTACAACCACATTGATCTGCCCCTGACTGCAATTTCTGAGTTTGAAGAGAAGGGCAAGACCGATCCTCTGTTTGCCGAGCTGGCTAAAATCTGCAAGGCAAACAACGACCTGTGGTGCCCCGAGGCAGAAAAGTATCTGCTGGCAAATGCAAAAGCTCTGTAAGCTGCAAACCTTGCTGAAATAAAACTAAGGACCGTCCGGAGACTGGTCCCTACATTGGAGTGTACCTTTGTAGGGACCGGCGTCCTCGACGGTCCTTTTCACATTAAGCAGTAACCTTTTTCTTTGCCAGCACCTCGATACCCTTTACCGCCAGCAGGATAATGGCAACGGCGGCGGAGAAGCCGGCAATGTAAATAAACAGGCAGAAGGGGAAGGGGACATACTGCTGTACAATGGAGTATACCGGCAGGTGAGGGTCACAGTAAGGACTGATGTAGAACATATTAAAGAAATGATCCTCTGTCAAGCCGGTTCTGTATCCAATCTCGTTAAGTATAACCGCGATGCCCACCGCAATGGCAAATACGGAAGCGGCGCGCAGGAAAGTCTTCTTATCCGCTTTCACATAGCCGGAGCCAAACAGATAAATGGCAACAGTAATCATAGAGCCGTGGCAAACCATCGTCTGAATGTTAATGCCTATGGTCTGCGTAAATACGGTGGTAGGGTAGAACATCACGCAAAGGCCGGCAAAGAGAGCATAAGTAGCTAAGTACGCATTGGTGGCACGATGGATAAGTCCCTCTTTGGTAAAGCCTGCGATCAGGCCTACGTATAGGGGTGTAGAGCAGAATTGCCAAGGGAAGATGTACCATTGGTAGTAAAATTCGATTCCGTTTTCGTAAGAGAAGCTATAATTGATCTGCTTATAAACTTCCAAAACGGTCACGATGATGGCAGTGATCAGCACGGTACGGCGTACGCGGGCGTCATCACCCTTCTTGTGGGTGCAGCAAAGCAGGATACCGACTGCGATGGACACTGCAAACCAAAGAAGATGGAACCATCCGTAGGGGACAGGCGTCGTCATTTTGGCATCTAAAAGGCGCAACAAGTCTTCGAAAAACTGCATGGTTTTTGCCTCTTTTCTCTCTTATTTTCTCTTGCAATAACAGCACGCACGGTGCGTAGAGTCAGTATATCATATTATTAAAAAAATGTAAAGATATTTTAAGAATTTATTAAGTGCTTATATATATTGAAAGCCGGTACGGTCAAAGGCCGTACCGGCTATATCATAATTACTCCGTCCGAAGGGCTACCACCGGATCTTTCCGGGCTGCGCTGCGGGAGGGAATGATGCCTGCAATCAGGGTAAGGAACATACTGATCAGCACCAACAGCACTGCCACATCTACCGGCAGAGTGGCCCGGAGATTGGGAATACCGGTCACTGCAACCAAAATCATATTGATGGGGATACACAGTCCGTAAGTGACAAGCACACCGAGAAGTCCCGAGGCAAAGCCGATAATCACTGTTTCCGCCGTAAACATACTGGAAACATTTCGTTTGGATGCACCGATGGCACGCAGGATACCGATCTCCTTGGTGCGCTCCTGTACGGAGATTAGGGTGATGACACCGATCATAATGGAGGAAACCACCAGAGATACCGCCACAAAGGAAATGAGCACATAGGTGATGGCGTTAATGATGGTGGTAATGGAAGCCATCATAATGCCGATATAATCGGTATAGCGGATCTCAGACAGCTCGTCTACGGTATCGTTGTAGTTTGCAATGAATGCCTCGATCACATCCTTATTTTCAAAGGAGGAGGCGTAGAGCATAATGGAGGCGGGGTCATTGAGATCTACATAGCCCAGCGCCCGCAGATTGCTCTCCAAGCTGTTTTCGGAGAAGACCAGCACGTGCTCATAATACCGGGCGCAATCGGCGGCTGTAAAGCCCTCTAAAAGCTGATCGAGAAGCATTCCTTTTTGCGCCTGGGGAACAGCATTGAGTCGACCCTGCACCTGGGCGGCATACATTGCCTTATATTGCTCCTCCAGCGCCATAGTGTACATTTCTTCAATCTCCTCGTCCTTCATTGCACGCAGGTATCCGGAAAGCTCACTTTCCTTCATACCGGTCTGCGTGGCAAGGGCTTTGAGCATCATCGCTTCCATCTTCTCCCGTCCACCGGAAGCAGCCAGTTGTGCTTTCACAAATTTTTCCACGTCTTCATCCTTGGGGATGGACATAATGGTCACATAGGCATTTGCTTTGCTCTTTTCGTCCAGCAGATCAATATAGGCACGGAATGCGGTTTCTTTTTCCGCATCGGTCATATTTTTGACGTTTTCCGGGAAGGGGAGACCGGTAAAAATATCCACACTGGGAGAAGCCAGTTGGGCAGCAATGACCTCATTGTTGCGGATTTCCTCTACCACACGGGCAGTCAGTGCGTGGGTGTAAGCGATGGAGCCATTTAGGCTGTTGGCAGAAGCATCGGGATTGGGACGCACAATACCGCTGACCTTCAGGGGAATACCGTTATCATAGAGATATTTGAGTCCCGCAGAGGTATCCCGCAGATCAAAATAGAGACCGCTATACTCGTCTTTCGTATAGCAAGAAGTGTTAAGAATAATCTTAAACTCCATATTTCGGATTTCTTCATAGGTCCATTTTTTCTGCTCGTATTCCAGCTCAGTCTGATTTTTAGCCGCCTCCATCAGGTCGCGGATTTCTTCTTTGGACTTAAGACCCAAGGCGTACAGCGCCATATCGTCCAGTTCGTTGTTTTCGTCTACGACCAGAACAACCTCGTTATAGGCAGATGGCCAAGCACCATCCACAATATCGTACTGCTTTTTAACCACATCATTAATAAGCGCACCATTCTTGCCGGGAAGGATCTCGTGCCATGTGTTGCCACCGCCCATTCCACCCATGGCCATCATACTGGTGCCGCCTCCGGATAGGGAGACCATAGAACCGAGATTCATACCAAAGACCTCTAAAAGCATATCCTGCATAAGACTTTGGGAATCAGACTTTATGATCTCACCGTCCACATTTTGCGTGTAGACCAAAAGATCGAGATCATAGCTATATGCAATGCCTGTCAGGGCATCAGCGATAGGATCGCCGTTTTTGACTGCCGTTTCGATATGCTTTTTGAAGGCGGCAAGGTCGTTTTTACTGGTTTCCACCTTGGCAAGGGCGTTGACCAAATGATAGACCATCGCCTTTTGATAGACCGCATCGTTTTCGTGGTCGCCAACGGACTCGGCATTGCCGATAAAGGTCTCCATAAGGGAAGATAGATCCATCGTCTGTGCCTGCAGGGTCAGGGGATAGGCAGTCAGCGCTTCCTCCTGCACCAAGTTAATGTAGGCAGTAGCGCCCTGAGAGACGGCATAGATCAGCGCAATGCCAATGATGCCGATAGAGCCGGCAAAGGAGGTCAGCATCGTGCGACCTTTTTTGGTAAAGAGATTTTTAAGGGACAAACCAAAGGACGTAAAGAGGGACATAGAGGGCTTTTTTTCTGCCTTTTTGGGACGGATAAGTGCCTTTTCCTGCTCTTTTTCTGCGTTTATTTCCTCGTTGGTCAGAGGCATCGTGTCGCTTATCACCTTGCCGTCTACCATCCGGATGATCCGGGTAGAGTAGGTCTCCGCCAAGGCCGGGTTGTGGGTAACCATTACTACCAGCCGGTCTTTGGCGATCTCTTTGAGGATCTCCATAACCTGCACGCTGGTTTCGGTGTCCAGCGCGCCGGTGGGCTCGTCGGCAAGAATAATGTCGGGGTTATTGACGATAGCCCGGGCAATGGCCACGCGCTGCATCTGTCCGCCGGACATCTCGCTGGGCTTCTTCTTAAACTGATCGCCCAAGCCTACCCGGACGAGGGCTTCCTTTGCCCGCTTGCGGCGCTCCTTCCTGGATACACCGGAAAGGGTCAGCGCCAGTTCCACATTCTGGAGCACAGACTGGTGAGGGATCAAGTTGTAGCTCTGGAACACAAAGCCGACAGAATGGTTGCGGTAGCTGTCCCAATCCCGATCCTTGAATTCCTTGGTAGACCGCCCGTTGATCCGCAGATCGCCCTCGGTGTAGCGATCCAAGCCGCCGAGGATATTCAGCAGGGTAGTTTTGCCGCAGCCGGAGGGGCCAAGTATGGATACAAATTCCGCTTTCCGGAATGCCATATCCACACCCCGAAGCGCATCCACACGCAGCTCTCCGGCGGCATAAACTTTTGTAATGCCGTTTAATTCTAACATAATATAACTCCCTGTAAAAAGTTGGTTTTTTACTGAGTATAACCATCTTTTATGAATATTTTATAAACAAAATGTGCTATTTTGAGAAATATTTTTGTGAGCGCGTTCATAATAGATATAAATGTGATTTTTGCCCCGATATTCGACAATTTCCACATCCGGTTCAACACTGTGGAGCAGTATCCGTGGAAAAAAGATACCGCCCTTTTGGGCGGTATCTGAACAGGTATTTAGAAGATTTTTAAGTGATCCAAAATGGCCTTCTCCGGGCCGCAGTAGCCGCCGTGGATACCAATCTTTTGGGAAAGACGGATGTCCTTCAGTACTTCGTTAAGGCTTCCACTGATGGACACGCCGGTAACGGCTGTGACCTTATCTCCGTCGTGATAATAGGCAAGACGAATTTCACCGCCAATATAGTCGCTGTAGAAATCCACCTGCAGGCCGGACATAGAAATGATCTCCAGTGTGGGTTCAGCGGAAAACGCGGTATCGTCTGCGCTGCCGGTATCCACGGACAGACAGCGCAGATTGCCGGTAGGCGTTTCCTTTAAGTACTGACCAAAGCGGTTGGAGCCGTAGTAGTTTACCACCTTGCTGTCTTCCACTAAGCGGATGGAGGAAAGGGAAAGACCGTCGCTGTCAAACCTGGAGCTGCGGATACAACCGGGGATCTGTCCATACATAGTGATGCCGATCTTATCTCCCGCGGAATCCTTTTGCACGAATTCTCCCTTGCTGCGAAGATTGGAGTGGGAATAAACGCTCGTGTAGTTCAGATCTTCGGCAATATTCCAAAACAACTCGGAAAGCTCCAGCTTATTGAGTACCACCTTGCAGCTAAGCGGAAAATCGGGTGTGACCGCTTCGTAGCGAAGCTTGACCTCCTGCAGCTTGCCTGCAATTTCCTCGGTAATGCCCTTTGCATCAAATTGGGAGAAATTGTACTG
Organism: Faecousia sp.; assembly: GCA_045531015.1. GTDB lineage: Bacteria > Bacillota > Clostridia > Oscillospirales > Oscillospiraceae > Faecousia. Next base: position 39,854 of record JAZSDE010000087.1, on the reverse strand, counting down.
CTCATAAAGCTCTACGCTCTGCTTTTCTCCGTTATATGTAGGGATGGCTTCTACCATAGCGTCATAGCGCTCTTGGGTTTTGTGCAGTCCAAGACTATTTAAAACGGTCTCTGTGTGCTTGTTGATGAAAATTTCAACAGAGTTTAGGGAAGCACCGGCAATAGTGTTTGCTTCAAAAACGGCATCGGAGATCATAGAAGCCAAGGTGGCGGCCTCATGATCGCGGAAATTGCTCTCCACAATAAAATTACCGGTTTCCGCGCCGGGCAGACAGTAGGGCTGATTGCAAATCAGTTTTGCCTTGGCGACCGCCTCCGAAATAAGAACGGCGATCTGCTCCTCGGTGGTGGAGGGATATACATAGAATTGGGCATCGCCCTTAAAACCGTCATGCTCCACATAAACAGTCACTTCTTTTTCACAGTTATCGGCTGCGCGGACGGTTTCGAGCTTCCCGTGGATGTAGAATAATTCGCAGGTCTCTTTTCGGTGGATATTGATCTTATAATCGCTGACATCTTTGTTTGCCTGCAGCAGCTTTGTAATGGTATTCATCCCAATTTCACCTTCACTTTCAATGCCGGACCGCCGTCGCTGACCCGCACCCATTCCTTGTAGCCTTTGCCGCACATACCGGCACCGGTGATCACGAAGTCATCGGAGATCATGGAAATGGATTTTAGCAGATCGGGCACATAGCCACTCATAACCACGGGAGAGACGTAGTTATCAGTCAGCTTGCCGTCCTTAATTTCAATGCCGTACTCGGCAACGCATTGGATCGCCCAGTTTTTGGGGTCTTCCATACCGTTGTTGGTCTCAAAGATCATATAGCCGTGGTCAATAGAAGCAATCATATCTTCGAGCTTATCTGTTCCTTTTTCAAAGAATGTGTTGGTCATTCTGGAATAGGCCTTACGCCGGGTGGACTCTCTGCGGCCATTGCCTGTGGGGGCGGTGCCAAGCTGGGTTGCAGAGGCAAGATCGGAGATGCCGGTGACCAAAATACCGTCTTTAATGATCTGGGTATCACCGGCAAGCACACCGTCGTCATCGAAGAAATAAGAGCCTGCGCTGACTACGGATGCCGCACCGTCGCGCATATTGCAAATGGGGGAGGCAACGTACTTGCCTACATACTGCTTGGCAAGAGCCCGATCCTTCACAAACTGGTCCATTTCCACACCGTGACCAAATGCCTCGTGGGCGATCAGGCCGGTGATGGTGGGATCGGTGATCACATCATACACACCGGGAGTAATGGGCTTGGCAAGGGTGAGGATCTTAGCTTTCCGCAGGAGCTTATCGATGAGCGTAGGCATACCGGAAAGGATAGTTTCCATCTGGTCGCCGTAGACGCCCTCGCGAACCTGCACCAGCTTATCGGTTTCCTTGTAAATAGCCATAAGGTAGCCATTGATCCATACGAAATTCTGATCTAATTCCCGATTCTCAGAGATGAACAGCTTGGATACCTCGTAGGAACTGACCATAGCAAATGCATTGAGAATATATTCGCTGGCTGAAAGCAGCTTGTCCCGGCTTTTTACGCAGGCATCCAGAATTTGATTATCCGTAAAGCTGCATAGATCACTGGGACGGCAGAAGGACTGCACCAAAGGCTCATCGCTGAGATTCAGGCTGCCTACAGCGCTGCTTAGCAGCTTGGCATTCAGTCGGAAAGTGTTTGCGATGGTCTGAGCGAGGGCAGGGATATCACCGCTAATATCATCGAGGGCGTATTCATAGATCAGCTTGCCGTCGGACAGCTTGACAACGAAACCGCACTCGGTATCCCGACCGGTGCTGATGTTTGAGGTGTTCCGATCCACGCGAACGGATTTGGATTTGATGTCAGCGCCTAAAATGCTGGCATACTGGAAATCCTTTTTTAATTCACAGACCAAAGCCTTGGCAGCCTCTCGTCTGGAATTTAAGAATTCAGAAAAAGACATAAGGATCCCTTCTTTCTTAGTTTGATAAAATTAGTGTAGCACGATTGAGAAAAATTGCAACCTTAATTTTACAAAGCCTTCCCCTTCGGGGAAGGTGGCCGAGCAAAGAGAGGTCGGATGAGGGCCTGGATGCACCGAAGATCTGCGCAAAAAAAAGAACCCGCTCCAAACGGAACGGGTTCTGGAAGTCCAAGGGTAAATTATCTCTTGGAGAACTGAGGTGCGCGACGTGCAGCCTTCAAGCCGTACTTCTTTCTTTCCTTCATTCTGGGGTCGCGGGTCAGGAAACCGGCAGCCTTCAGAGAGGGGCGCAGCTCGGGGTTCAGGGTCAGCAGAGCGCGGGAAATGCCGTGACGGATCGCGCCGGCCTGGCCGGAAACGCCACCGCCTGCAACGTTGACAACAACGTCAACCTTACCAACCAGGTCAGAGGTGACCAGGGGCTGACGGACGATCAGCTTCAGGGTCTCCAGACCGAAGTAATCGTCGATATCGCGGCCATTGATGATGATGGAACCGGTGCCGTTCTCGTAAACACGAACACGGGCAACGGAGGACTTACGGCGGCCGGTGCCGTAGTTATACTTCTTCTTGCTCTCGTACATAATCGATTACCTCCAAATCAGTCCAGAGTCCATGCAGCGGGCTTCTGTGCTGCGTGGGGATGCTCAGCGCCCTTGTACAGGTGCAGACGGTTCAGGCAGTTACGGCCCAGAGTGTTCTTGGGCAGCATACCCTTGACAGCCAGCTCTACTGCGTAATCGGAACGGTTATCCATCATTACGCGCGCCTTGGTCTCCTTCAGGCCGCCGATCCAACCGGTTACACGGTAGTAGGACTTCTGGTCCAGCTTGTTGCCGGTGAGAACAGCCTTGTCGGTGTTGATGATGATGACGTAGTCACCGCAGTCAACGTTGGGGGTGAAATCAACTTTGTGCTTACCGCGGAGCAGGTTGGCAGCGATCACAGCGGTACGGCCCAGGGGCTTGCCGGCTGCATCGATGACGTACCACTTACGCTCGACGGTCTCCTTCTTTGCCAGAGTAGTGGACATTATGCTTTCCTCCAATAGGTTAAATTATTTTGACAAACGTATGTCCTTGCGGTACAATAACCGCAAACGCTTGATTTTTATACCATATAGAAATCGCATTGTCAAGTGAATTTTTAAGAAATTTTATGAAATCCGAGATAAACTCTTAAAATCTCTGCATTTCTCTTTAATGCTCGCAAATGCTCACTTTCTATTTTTACAAAAAAACGGAGGAAAATGCTATGCAGAAGTTAGTCGGACTGATGCGCCGCTGCGTAGAAGACTACAAAATGATCGTACCCGGTGACCGGATCGGCGTAGGCGTGTCTGGCGGCAAGGACTCTTTGGCGCTGCTTGTGCTGATGGCGGAGCTGCGGCGGCACTGCGGCATCGACTTTTATTTGGAAGCGGTGACGGTGGATCTTGGCTTCGGTATGGACTTTTCGCCCATCCAAAAGCTGTGCGATGACCTCGGCATTCCGCTGACCGTCGTAAACACCGAAATTTCCAAGATCATCTTCGATTACCGACAGGAGAAAAATCCCTGCTCTATGTGCGCCAAAATGCGCCGTGGTGCAATCAATCAAGCACTGCTGGATCGGGGACTGAATAAGCTGGCGCTGGGTCATCACTTTGACGATGCGGTAGAGACCTTTGTGATGAATCTTATTTATGAGGGACGGATCGGCTGCTTCCAGCCGGTAACTGACTTAGACCGCACCGGTATCGTCCAAATTCGGCCTATGCTCTACATCCACGAAAAGACGGTGGAGGCTTTTGCACAGCGGATGAATCTGCCCATCGTCCAGAACCGCTGCCCCGTGGATAAACGCACCAAGCGGGAGGAGATCAAGCAGCTTGTTTATGACCTGTCTGCCAAATATCCCGACCTCAAGGAGCGTATTTTCGGCGCGATGCAGCGGCTGCCCCTTGCCGAATGGGAACCGCAGGGTAGATATAACCGTCCAAAAGATGTATGATATGTAAAACCCTGGGAATGCTACTTATAAAGTAAGGAGGCGTTTCTATGGTAAAAGGCATATCAAAGCAAATCATCGTGGTGGACGCACCGGATAAAAAGCTCTTCGAGCAGGCGATCTTTATATTAAAGGAGGACACCCCGGGCATTACCGATGAAGCCCTGCTGAAAGAAGCAAAGCACCTGCTGCACACACCCCAAGTAGAAGAAAAGCCGTGGCAGGGAGCGATTTGGGCGCTGTGCGGCGGCCTTACCGTGGGGATCGCGTGGCTGATAAGCTTACTTTTGTGACTTGAAAAGTGGCTTTTTCTATGGTATAATGCCCCGAAAAGGGGGCGAAAAGGTATGTTTATCGGAAAGAAAGAAATAGAAAAACCGCTGTTTCTCGGTCCTATGGCCGGGGTGACAGATTGGGCCTTTCGCACCACCTGTGCTTCCTTGGGCGCAGATGTGACGGTGACGGAGATGGTATCCTCCCGCGCCCTCGTATATAAGGATAAAAAAAGCGCTGCCCTTCTGCAGAAAAATGGGGGCAGTATTTGCGGCGCCCAGATTTTCGGCAACGATCCGAATGTAATGGCAGAGGGCGCGCGCCTTGCGCTGGAAATTTCCGGCTGTGACTTTTTAGACATCAATATGGGCTGCCCTATGCCGAAAATCGCAAATAGCGGTGACGGCTGCGGCCTGATGCGTACGCCCGCGCTGGCAGGGGAGATCGTAAAAGCGGTCGTAAAGGCTGTGGATGTGCCTGTAACCGTAAAATGCCGCCTTGGGTGGGACAAGGGGAGTATCAACGTTTTGGACTTTACCGCCCGGATGGAGGACTGCGGCGCATCGCTGATCACAGTCCACGGACGTACCCGGAGTATGCTCTATACCGGCAAAGCTGACTGGGATATGATCGCGAAAGTAAAGGCTGCCCGGAGCGTACCGGTGATTGCCAACGGCGATGTAGTAGACGGCGAGAGTGCGAGCCGCTGCCTGAAATGGACTGGTGCAGACGGACTGATGATCGGCAGAGCCACCTTCGGTGACCCGTGGATCTTCAGGGAGGTCAAAGCGGCTCTTAATGGAAATAGGGAATACACGCGCCCTGTTCTTTCCGAGAGAGTGGCGGTGGCGGTGGAGCAGTTCCGCCTTGCAAGGGAAGAAAAGGGGGAGCACATCGCCTGCCTGGAAGCCCGGAAGCATTTCGCATGGTATCTGCGGGGCGTGCCCCACAGCAGCTTCTATAAGACCCAGATCTCTGCCATTTCCTCGATGGAAGATATTTACCGGATTGCCAAAGATATTTGCCGCGATTTAGCATAATTTGTGCATTTGGTTTATTGACAAATGTGCGGTCTCGTGGTATGATTTCACGGATAGATAGACACACCCAAAGGAGGAGCAAAGGATGCAGTATAGTATGAGCAAAAAGCAGTACATTGGATTTCCGAGCGGTGGTGTTTTTTCTTCTTCTGTCGCTGTGGATTTGCTTTCCCAAAATTCTTCATATGTTGTTTTTCCCGGCTTTTGTGATGTGCATGTGCATTTCCGTGAGCCGGGATTTTCTTATAAAGAGACCGTAAAATCCGGCAGCTTAGCCGCTGCCCGTGGCGGCTACACGGCGGTGTGTACAATGCCAAACCTGAACCCGGTGCCGGATAGCCGGGAGAATTTGCAAAAGCAGCTTTCCATCATCGAAACCGATGCCTGCATCCACGTCTATCCCTACGGCGCAATCACAGTAGGGCAGAAGGGGCAGACCCTTTCGGATATGGAAGATATGGCAAGTGATGTGATCGCCTTCTCCGATGACGGAAAGGGTGTCCAAAGCGATGAAATGATGCGCCGGGCGATGTTGCGGGCAAAGGCACTTGGAAAAATGATCGTTGCCCACTGCGAGGTGGAGAGCTTGCTTCACGGCGGCTATATCCACGACGGGGAGTATGCACGGCTTTACGGCCATAAGGGCATCTGCAGTGAAAGCGAATACGCCCAAATTGAACGGGATCTGCGCCTTGTGGAAGAGACCGGCGTTGCTTACCACATTTGCCACGTCTCTGCCAAGGAAAGCGTGGAATTAATTCGACAGGCGAAGAAACGGGGCGTCAACGTCACCGCAGAAACCGGCCCCCATTACCTTGTAATGGATGACGGGGACTTGCAGGAGGAGGGCAGATTCAAAATGAATCCCCCCATCCGCGGCCCGGAAGACCGGCAGGCGTTGCTGGATGGAATCTTAGATGGCACTATCGATATGATCGCCACGGACCACGCCCCCCATTCCGCTGAGGAAAAGGGAAAAGGTCTGGCGGGCAGCAGCTTTGGCATAGTCGGCATTGAAACTGCATTCCCGGTACTTTACACCTATTTGGTAAAGACGGGCATTCTGCCACTTGAGAAGCTTATCGACTTACTTGCAAACAATCCCCGGAAACGGTTTGGCATCCCGCTGGGAGAGGACTACACCGTATGGGATTTGGAGAAAATGTTTACTGTAGACCCGGAAGAATTTCTCTCTATGGGCAAGGCTACGCCGTTTGCCGGCTGGGAGCTTGCGGGAGCATGTGTAATGACAGTTTGTGACGGAAAAGTAGTATACAGAAGACAAATGGAGGACTAAAAATGGCAAAGCGTAAAGATTTAAAGAAAATTCTTATCATCGGCTCCGGCCCTATTGTGATCGGTCAGGCGGCAGAGTTTGACTATGCAGGCACCCAGGCCTGCCTTGCACTGAAGGAAGAGGGCTATCAGGTCGTTCTCTGCAACTCTAACCCCGCCACCATTATGACCGACACCTCCATTGCAGACAAGGTCTATATGGAGCCGCTCACCCTTGAATATGTGGCCAAGATCCTGCGCTATGAGCGTCCCGATGCCATCCTGCCCGGTATCGGCGGACAGACGGGCTTGAACCTTGCCATTCAGCTGGAAAAGAAAGGCGTACTGAAAGAATGTAATGTGGAGCTTCTCGGCACAAGCAGCGAGTCTATCGAGCGGGCGGAAGACCGTGAGCTGTTCAAAGAGCTGTGCCAGTCCATCGGCGAGCCCACCATTCCTTCTGAAATTACCTACGACTTAGAGCAGGCCAAGGAAGCCGCCAAGCGGATCGGCTATCCGGTGGTTCTGCGCCCTGCATTCACCCTGGGCGGTACCGGCGGCGGTTTTGCTTACAATGAGGAAGAGCTGATCGAGATCGGCATCAATGCCTTTAAGCTCTCTCCCGTCCATCAGGTGCTGATCGAAAAGTCTGTGAGGGGCTATAAGGAGATCGAGTTTGGGGTTATGCGGGACTCTCAGGATCACGCCATCACCATCTGCGGTATGGAAAACATCGATCCCGTGGGTGTCCATACCGGCGACTCTGTGGTGGTTGCCCCTATTATGACCCTTTCCGAAAAAGATCGGAAAATGCTCAATGACAGTGCGATCAAGCTGATCCGGGAGCTGAAGATCGAGGGCGGCTGTAATGTCCAGTTTGCCCTCCACCCCACCACCAGCGAGTATTATCTCATCGAGGTCAACCCCCGTGTTTCCCGCTCCTCTGCGCTGGCCTCCAAGGCCTCCGGCTATCCCATCGCCCGGGTCACCGCCAAGATCGCGGTAGGTATGTCCTTAGAGGAGATCAAGATCGCCAATACCAATGCGGCTTTTGAGCCGGCGCTTGACTATGTAATTGCCAAGCTGCCCCGTTTCCCCTTTGATAAATTCACCAGTGCATCCAATGTGCTGGGTACCCAAATGAAGGCTACCGGCGAAATTATGGGCATCGGCTCTAACTTGGAAGAAGCGCTCTTAAAGGGCATCCGTTCTTTGGAAAACGGCGCGAGCCACATCTTTATCAGTAAGTTCACACAGTACTCCAAAGAGGAACTGCGCACCTATATCGCTAAGTTCCGGGATGATAATCTTTTTGCTATTGCTCAGCTGCTGAAAATGGGCGAAACAGTGGAGGAGATCCACAAGATCACCGGCATTACCGCCTATTTCCTGGAAGCAATTGCCCGGATCGTGGAAATGGACACTGCCCTCGCGCAGAAGCCTTGGGACACCGAAATTTTGCGCCGTGCCAAGGAAATGGGCTTCGGTGATAAGCGGATCGCCCAGCTATGGAACGCAAGTGAGCTGCAGGTCTATGATTTCCGCAAGGAAAAGGGCATTATCCCTGCTTTCCGTATGGTGGATACCTGCCATACCGGCGCGTATATTCCTTATTTCTACTCCTCCTACACCGGAGAAAATGCCTCTCGGTTGACAGAAAAGAAGAAGATCGTGGTGCTGGGCGCAGGCCCCATCCGCATCGGTCAGGGCGTGGAGTTTGACTACTCTACCGTCCACGCGGTGATGACCATTAAAAAATCCGGCTACGAGGCGATTATTATTAACAACAACCCGGAGACGGTCTCTACAGACTACACCACTGCCGATAAGCTGTACTTTGAGCCTCTGACTCCGGAAGATGTAATGAACATCATTGACTTTGAAAAGCCGGAGGGTGTTATTGCCTCCTTGGGCGGTCAGACTGCCATTAACCTCGCGCAGCCGCTGACTGACCGGGGCGTGAAGATCATCGGCACCGACTGCGCCGCTATTGACCGGGCAGAGGATCGGAATGCCTTTGAAAACCTGCTAAATGAGCTGGACATTCCCAGAGCCAAGGGTCAGGCGGTAACCAAGATTGAGGACGGCATCCGCGCCGCCGCGGAAATTGGCTATCCTGTACTGGTTCGTCCCAGCTTTGTGCTTGGCGGTCGTGCTATGCAGATCGTGGCAAACGAAAATCAGCTTCGCCACTATCTGAAGACTGCCGTTGAGATCGACGAGGACAAGCCTGTCCTTGTGGATAAGTATATCGAGGGCAGGGAAGTGGAGGTAGATGCCATCTGTGACGGCATCAACGTATTTGTGCCCGGCATTATGGAGCTGGTGGAACGTACCGGTGTTCACTCCGGTGACTCCATTTCTGTCTACCCGCCCTTTAGTATCTCCAATAAGGTTAAGGGCATTATATTGCAGTATGCCAAGAAGTTAGGCTTGGGCATTGGCATTGTGGGTCTTTACAACATCCAGTTTATCGTGGATAAGGACGACAATGTGTTTATTATCGAGGTAAACCCCCGTTCGTCGCGTACCGTGCCTTTCCTGAGTAAATCCACCGGTTATTCTCTTGCGGATATTGCAACCGAGGTCATCTTGGGCAAGACCCTGAAAGAACAGGGGATCTTTGACATCTATCCCGAGGAAAAGAAGCGCTGGTATGTAAAAGTGCCGGTCTTCTCCTTCAATAAGATCCGGGGTATGGACACCTATCTCTCTCCTGAGATGAAATCCACCGGTGAGGCCATTGGTTATGACGATAAACTCAACCGCGCGCTCTTTAAGGCACTGCAGGCCTCCGGTATGCACCTGCAAAATTACGGCACAGTGCTGGCAACCATTGCTGACCGGGATAAGGAAGAGGCACTGCCGCTGATCCGCCGGTTCTATAACCTTGGCTTTAACATTCAGGCCACCGAGGGTACGGCGAAATTCCTGAAAGCCAACGGCATCCGCACCCATAGGCTGGGTAAGATCAGCGAGGGCAGCGAGGAGATCCCCGAGGCGCTCCGTCAGGGTCACATTGCCTATGTGATAAACACCAAGGAGCCCGGTTCCGACGGTTCCAACAGCGACGGCTATGAGATCCGCAAGATCGCCGCGGAGAACAATGTGAATATCTTCACTGCAATGGACACCGTCCGTGTCCTTCTGGATGTTCTGGAAGAAACCACCCAGACCATTTCTACCATTGATGCGTAAAAAGGCCCCCTTGTGTAAAGGGGGCTCCGCGTAGCGGTGGGGGATTGACAATCCCTCCGTCAAAAATCAAATAGATTTTTGACACCTCCCTTTGCACAAGGGAGGCTGTATAAAGTGCTGTGCATAATAAGGAGAACCTATGCAAAAAAGTGTTTTTAAGATCGTCAGCAACCAGACACTGACGGAAAATGTATATAAAATGGTGCTTTCGGGGGATACCTCTCACATTACCGCACCGGGTCAGTTTGTGAATATCCAGCTATCCGGCCTGTATCTGCGCCGCCCCATCTCTGTGTGCGATGTGGCAGGCGACAAGCTCACCATCATTTATAAGGCGGTAGGCAAGGGCACCCGGCAGATGGCCGGGATGCAGGAGGGAGACCTTGATATTCTCACCGGCCTTGGTAATGGCTACGACCTGTCCCGCTCTGGGGAACACCCGGTGCTGCTGGGTGGTGGCGTTGGCGTGCCGCCTATGTACCTGCTTGCCAAAAGACTGATGGCACAGGGCAAAAAAGTGCAGGTTATCCTGGGTTTTAATACAAAATCCGAAGTTTTCTACGAAGAGGAATTCAAGAAACTTGGCTGTGACGTAGCGGTTACTACCGTTGACGGCTCTTACGGAGAAAAAGGCTTTGTGACCGATGTGCTCCGAGATATGGACTATTCCTATTTCTACACCTGCGGCCCGGAACCGATGCTAAAGGCAGTCTATAAGACATCCAAAACCTCCGGGGAGTTTAGCTTTGAAAAGCGGATGGGCTGCGGCTTTGGCGCCTGTATGGGCTGTAGCTGCAAGACCATCACCGGCTATAAGCGGATCTGTAAGGAAGGCCCTGTGATGCAAAAGGAGGAGATCTTATGGGAAGATTAGGTGTAAACCTTTGCGGCATCGAACTGGATAATCCCATTATTCCTGCCTCCGGTACATTTGGCTACGGCTACGAGTACGCAGGGCTTTTTGATATTAACTGCCTCGGTACATTCTCCTTTAAGGGTACCACCAAAGACCCTCGCTTTGGAAACCCTACACCTCGCATCGCCGAATGCACTGCCGGTATGATCAACGCGGTAGGTCTGCAAAATCCCGGTGTGGAAAAGGTCATCACCGAGGAATTGCCGAAACTCAAAAAATGCTTCCAAAAGCCGGTTATGGCAAATGTCAGCGGCTTTTCTGTGGAAGACTATGCTTACACCTGCGAAAAGCTGGATAGGGAAGAGCAGGTAGGTTGGCTGGAGGTCAATGTCAGCTGCCCCAACGTCCACGGTGGCGGTATGAGCTTCGGCACAGACCCCAAAGCCGCCGCAGAGGTTACCAAGGCGGTAAAAGAAGTTACTACCAAGCCGGTGATCGTCAAGCTCTCTCCCAATGTGACAGACATCGTATCTATTGCAAAGGCCTGCGAAGATGCCGGTGCAGACGGTATCAGCCTGATTAACACCATGCTGGGTATGCGCATCGACCTGAGAACAAGAAGGCCCATCATTGCCAATAAAATGGGCGGCTTTTCCGGCAGCGCCATTTTCCCGGTGGCGGTGCGGATGGTCTATCAGGTAGCAAATGCGGTTAATATCCCTGTTGTGGGTATGGGCGGTGTCAGCAGTGCCGAGGATGTGATCGAAATGATGCTGGCCGGCGCAACCGCCGTGGAGATCGGCGCAGCAAACTTGGTCGATCCTTATATTTGCTGTGATATTATCAAGAAATTGCCGTCTGTAATGGACAGCTATGGAATCAATACATTAAATGAAATTATAGGAGGCGTAAGATAATGGGTAAGGATGTAATTGTGGCTTGTGACTTTGCCAGTGCAGAGCAGACCTTCGCATTTTTGGACAAGTTTACAGGCAGAAAGCCCTTTGTAAAGATCGGTATGGAGCTTTTCTATGCAGAAGGCCCCCAGATCGTGCGGCAGCTGAAAGCCAGGGGACATAAGATCTTCCTGGATCTGAAGCTCCACGATATTCCCAATACCGTCAAAAAGGCAATGGCAGTTCTGCGGAATTTGGATGTGGATATTACGAACCTCCACGCCGCCGGCACCAAGACAATGATGGAAGCCGCAATAGAGGGCTTGACCCGGGAGGACGGCACACGGCCTCTGCTGATCGCGGTCACCCAGCTGACTTCTACCGATCAGGAGCGGATGGAAAAGGATCTGCTTATTAAAGAGCCCATCGACAAGGTGGTTATGCATTACGCGAAAAATGCTAAGGAAGCAGGACTGGACGGAATTGTCTGCTCTCCCTTAGAGGCGGGCAAGGTACACGACTTCTGCGGCGCAGAATTTTTGACCGTTACCCCCGGCGTTCGCTTTGCAGATGGGGATGTGGGCGACCAGAAGCGGGTAATGACCCCGGCGCAGGCTAAGAAGATCGGCTCTGACTATATTGTGGTAGGCCGGCCCATTACGGCAGCTGCTGACCCGGTTGCGGCCTACGAGCGCTGCATAGCGGAGTTTTGCGACTGATTTCCCTGAGAAAGGATAGTTATCTATGTTTACCCCTGATGAAATTATGCAGCTGATCCAAAGTATGATCTGGCTGCTGGCCGGCGTGGGTATTTTTATCGTCGGTATGAACTTTATGAGCGAGGCGCTGGAAAAGAGCGCCGGCTCCGGTATGAAAAAGCTGCTGGGCAGAATTTGCGGCAACCGCTTCTCCGGGGTGGGCATCGGCGCGGCAGTAACTGCAATCATTCAAAGCTCCTCAGCCACTTCTGTGATGGTCATCGGCCTTGTAAATGCCGGTGTTATGACCCTGATGCAGGCTGTGCCTATTATTATGGGCGCCAACATCGGTACCACCATTACCGGTGTGCTGGTGGCACTTAAAAATGACTTTTTCAATATGGCTATGTATTTCCTTGCTTTTGCAGGCGTGATGATGGGCTTTGTGAAAAAGGAAAAGGTGCAGATCGCGGGTAGCCTGTGCAGCGGCTTGGGTCTCATCTTCGTGGGCCTTAACATTATGAGCAGCCCCGAGGCCTTCGGCAGCGCCCTTGTAAAGGAACTGTTTACCGGGATTTTCGGCGTTATTAACTTCCCGCTGCTGCTGATCGTGGTGGGTGCGATCTTCACCGCCCTGATCCAAAGCTCGTCGGCTGCCACCGGTGTGGTCATTACTATGGTCGGTACCGGCATTTTGGAGCTTCCCATGGCGCTGTTCATTGTTCTCGGTGCCAACATCGGTACCTGTGTGACCGCCCTTTTGGCATCTGTGGGCGGCTCATCCAATGCGAAACGGGTAGCACTGATCCACTTTACCTTCAATGTGATCGGCACGGCGGTTTTTACAGCGATCATCTGGTCACTTAAGGATCCGGTCGTGACCCTGCTCACCAATCTCTTCCCCGGAGAGGACGCCATGTCCCTGCAGATGCGGGTATCTGCGTTCCACGTAGTCTTTAACGTCACTACCACACTGTTGCTTCTGCCCTTTGTACGGCAGCTGGTGCAGCTTGCGGAAAAGCTGATTCGGGACAAGGAAGAAATGCAGAAGGTGCGCCATTTGCGCTATGTAGATGACCATTTGCTTGCAATGCCTGCCGTAGCTATGGCGCAGGCAAAGAAGGAAATCGACTATATGCTCTCCGTTGCGGAAGAAAACATCCACCTTTCCCTGAACGCGCTTTGCACAGGAAGCAATAAGGATGAAGAAGTTATCAACGAAAATGAGGACATTATCGACTTTACCAACGGCGCGATGACCTCCTTCCTTATTAAGCTTTCCTCTGCCCAGATCAGTGCCGGTGACGAGGCCACCATCGGTGCCTATTTCCACGTACTCAACGACCTGGAGCGTATCGGCGACCACGCCCTGAATTTCTACGAGCTGAGTCAGGAAATGAAGAAAAAGGAACTGAGTTATTCCCAGACAGCACAGGATGAAATTGCCGAAATGTGCGATAAGGTCCGTAAGATGTTTGCCCTTGCCAAGGCGGCCTTTGAAAATGAGGACCGGACATTGCTGCCGGCGCTGACAGCTTTCGAAGAGCAGGTGGACGATATGAAGGATCAGCTTACCAATAACCACTACGCCCGCCTGTCCAGTAGTAGCTGCAGTGTGACCCATAGTCCTTACTACACCTCTACCGTTATGGGCTTGGAGCGTGTGGCTGACCACCTTGTGAACGTGGGCTACAGTATAAAGAACCCCACAGGCTCTCAAAAAGAACGCCTGTAAGTGCTTGTAGGGCGGGGGCTTGCTCCCGCCAAATAATAATCGGAGGAAACCAATATGGAAGCTTATAAGAGAGAGTTTATCGAATTCTTGCAGAGCGCAGGTGTGCTGAAATTCGGTGATTTTACTGCAAAAAGCGGCAGAAAGATCCCCTATTTCGTCAATGCCGGTATGATTAAGACCGGTGACCAAATCACCAAAATGGGCGAGTTTTATGCCCGTGCTTACTTGGAAAAAATGGGAGAGAAAAAGGCGGTTCTCTACGGCCCTGCCTATAAGGGCATCTCCCTCTCCATTTCTGCTGCTGTTGCCCTTTCCAAAAAGGGTCTTGATCTGCCCTTCTTCTTTAACCGCAAGGAAGTAAAAGACCACGGTGAGGGCGGTGTATTTGTCGGCTATGTGCCCGGCGCCGGGGAAGAGGTAATCATCATCGAGGATGTGATCACCGCCGGCACTGCCATCCGGGAGAGTATGGAAATTCTCAGCCACTTGGAGGGCGTAAAGGTGGCCGCAACCTTCATAATGGTCGATCGCAAGGAAAAGGGTCAGACCGAAAAGGGCGCAATGCAAGAAATCGAAGAGCAGTTCGGCTTCCCGGTCTACTCCGTTGTGGATGTATATGACATCATCGAGTATTTGGAAGAAGATCCTCAAAATGAAGAAAATGTGATCCGGATCAAAAACTACTTAGCGGTGAACGGAGCGAAAGTATGAGAAGTCTCATAGATATTACAGATTTTTCCGTAGAGGAACTGCAGAGCCTTATGGACACCGCCTGCCATATCATTGAAAACCCGGAAAAGTACGCTGAAAGCTGCAAGGGCAAAAAGCTGGCAACCCTGTTTTTTGAGCCTTCCACTCGCACCCGGCTCAGCTTTGAGGCGGCAATGCTGGAGCTTGGCGGCAGCATCATCGGCTTCTCGGAAGCCAGTTCTTCTTCTGCCAGCAAGGGAGAGAGTATGGCAGATACTGCCAAGATCCTCTCCTGCTATGCAGATATTATGGCTATCCGCCACCCCAAGGAGGGTGCGCCCTATGTGGCAGCAAAAAATGCCTCCATTCCCGTCATCAATGCCGGTGACGGCGGCCATTGTCACCCCACACAGACCCTCGCGGATTTACTTACCATCTACCGGGAGAACGGAAGACTCCATAATATTACCGTGGGCTGCTGCGGCGACCTGAAATACGGCCGTACTGTCCACTCTCTGCTGGCAGCCCTGAGCCGCTACGAAAATGTAAAGGTCATCCTCATCTCTCCCGAGGAACTGAAGCTGCCAGGCTTTGTCCGCAAAGAAGTGCTGGAAAATTGCGGTATGGAATATGTGGAGACCACCTCGTTGGAGGCTGCCATCCCGGAGCTGGATGTGCTGTATATGACCCGTATCCAGCGGGAGCGGTTTGACGATCCGGCAGTTTATGAGCGGCTGAAGGACAGCTATATTTTAGATACAGAGAAGATGAAAGCCGCAAAGGATACGATGCGCGTTCTCCACCCGCTGCCCCGTGTCAACGAGATCAGCGTAAAGGTGGACGCGGACCCCAGAGCCGCCTATTTCCGTCAGGCGCTCAACGGCAAGTATATGCGTATGGCGCTGATCTTAAAGCTCCTTGCAGATGCCCGGGAGGGTAAGCAAATGCCGGAGCCGGAGGACGTACTGGTGGACACTTTGAAGTGTACCAACGACCGCTGCATTTCCTCTACCGAGCAGGAGCTGCCCCACGTCTTTAAGTGTGTGGATAAGGAAAACGGCATCTACCGCTGTATCTACTGCGAAGCAAAGAAAAAGCTATAAGAAAAACGCTGTCTCGTTAACGCGTTAACGCGAGGCAGCGTTTTTTGTATGTATTTTCAACAGAAACTGTAGGGGCGACCATCGGTCGTCCGTGCCGCACCGTAAATGCTGTAAAATCTTGGAATATTGCGGACGGGCAATGCCCGCCCCTACGAGGAAATACAGAAGTTGCCAAAAGAAACCATAGAGACCGGCGCCCTCTGCTGATGCTGTCATCCTGAGCAAGGCAAAGCCGCGTAGAAGGATCTTCGCACGGAAAAACAACTTTGCAGAAACGATAATGCGTAGATTCTTTCATAACTAAGTGGCATTGGCGTCCTCGACGACCCGAAATAAAACCGGTGCTCGATGCACCGGTTTTATTAAGAATAATCAGAATTACTTTAGAGATTTAACAGTCTCTCCGCATTCTTATGGAAAATAAGTTCCTTTTCTTCCTGGGTAAGGGGCAACGCACGGATGCCGTCAATGGTCTGCTTTTGATCACGCCAAGGCGTATCTGAGCCGAAGAGTACCCGTTCTGCGCCAAAATCCCGTATCAGCTTTTGGAAGTCATCCGGGTCCATAAGACCCAAGGCTTCCTGAGAATAATAGCCCCGCTCGCCGCGCTTTAAGCTCCGAAGTCCCCAAGAGGTTTCAAGATATACATTCGGCAGATCGCCATACATATCAAAAGCCTCGTCCCAGCACATTAGTGCGCCAAGATGGGCACCTACAAAGGTTACAGGGCCGGCCTGCTTTAAGGCATTACGGATTTGTTTGGGATCGCTGTTATAGACACCGGGATAGGCCGGCTCCTTGCCGGAGTGGTTGACGACGATCAGACCCAGCTCGCCGCACTTTTCCAGTACGCGAATGCTTTTTGGGTCGTCGATCTTAAAGCCTTGATACTGGGGATGGAGTTTAATGCCCTTAAGGCCTGCGGCGGCAACTCGCTCCAATTCTTCCTTCCAGTTTTCTGCATAGGGATGGACACAGCCAAACCAAACAAGGTCGGGATCGCTCTGCTGTGCGCCTGCGATCTGCAGATCGTTCATATGGGCAATTTTCATGGGATTGGTGGCTACCGACAGCAGCACGCTGATGTCCACGCCGGCCTCTTTCATAGATGCCCGGAGACCCTCTAAAGAGCCATCGGTGTAGGCGGGTGTGGCAGCCTTAATTTCAATGGTGGCGATGGCGTGGGCGGCAATTTTCTTGGGGAACATATGGGTGTGAAAATCAATGATCATTTTTCTGTTACCTCCTGCACCAGCAGGGTATTTTCTTTAACTGTAAAGCGAATATCGAAGCTGCCGAAATTAAGTCCGTAGACCCGGTCGGGATCGTTTTGATAGGATGGACGGGGATCGTGGGATAGAACCTCCAAAACCGCGGCTTGCTTCTCGTTGGGAAGCTTAGAGAGCAGTTCTGCCGGAAAATCGACCGCTAAAAGGAAATCCCCGGCTGTATCCGTAAAGCCGCCGGAGGCCTCCGGGTGGCTGTCACAGTAGGGGATATAAGGCTTAATATCAAAAATAGGTGTGCCGTCCAGCATATCCGCCCCGGCTACCACCAAAACCGTACCCTCCGGGGTGCGCTCCGTGCCAATCAGCCGAACGCTGGAAAGACCCATGCTGTTGGGACGGAAGGAAGACCGGGTAGCAAATACACCTAATCGGGTATTACCGCCCAAACGTGGCGGACGCACCGTAGGCGACCAGGAGGAGCGGACATTTTCGGAAAACTGCCAGATAAGCCACAGATGACTAAAGCCTTCAATGCCGCGGAGGGCATCGTCGTTGCGAAACTCCGGCTCGAAAACGATCCGGGAGAGGACGCTCTCTGCAAGCCCGCTCTGCCGGGGAATGCCAAACTTTTGCGAAAAATCATTGCGGATTCGCGCAATGACTTGCATCTGCACCGTCTCCATATTCCGCCTCCTTTCGTTTTTCTCATAATATAATAGCACAAAGGCTTTTTCTGTCAAGAAAAAACAAAGCCTTCCCCTGGGGGAAGGTGTCAAAAATCTTTGATTTTTGACGGATGAGGGTTGTCATTGCCACGGACGCTCTGCGTCCGTGGCAGTAAATCAAGGTATGATTGCCACCGGCAATCATTGATATTTTGATTCGCTGCGCGGAGCACCACTCCCGGTTTGCATTCCCGTTCTTTTTCTGTCATCCTGAGCGGAGTGAAACGGAGTCGAAGGATCCGTTTCCACTTGTAGAGAACGGATTTATCCGTTCCGTCAATGTACGGCAATGTGGAATGCATAAATGCATCCCCTACGCGCTCTACCGATGGTACGACATTCCCTCTCCCGGGGAGAGGGTGCCCCAAAGGGGCGGGTGAGGAACGGCGTGCAGTATAGGTCTGCACAAATGCGCATTTAGAAGATTGCCGCCCGCATTCCTCATCCGACCTCGCTACGCTCGGCCACCTTCCCCCCGGGGGAAGGGATTTGCGTTTTTGTTCACAATGTAGAAAAAAGAGACCGCTTTTGCGGTCTCAGCTTCTTAGTGGTTTTCGATCCATTCGTTTACCTTGGTCTTTGCCACGCGGGTGATATCCTCTCCGTTATAGGGGGAAGCTTCGCCACCGCGTGTATACTGGAAGTACAGTCCCTCGGGCGTCTGGAACAGAATTTCTTCGTAGCCTGCAGGGTCGCCATAGTAACCATATGTAACCTTCTTGATGAGGGTTGCGGTCTCGGTATCGTATTCCTTCTTGCAGATGATCTTCTTCATTTGTTTCACCAACCTTTCGGGTTAAAGAGTAGCAGATTTTTCGTAAAAAATCAAGTATTTCGTCCTGTAGACGAAGGACAGCTTTTGTGCTATTATAAGAAAAGAGGTGATTATTTTTGAGGGATATTCCGTTCTTTACCACCGAAAACGGTATTGCCAGTCTGATTCTCCGGGAAATTCCCACGGCGCAGACCGCCTATATCCATATACGAAGCACCGAGACCCCGGAAGCGCTGATCGCAGAATGTAGCGACTTTTGCCGTGCCGCAGGCGCAGAAAAAATCTATGCCACCGGGCATCCGTCTTTGGAAAAATACCCCCGTTATACCACCCTTTTGCACCTGAGGGGCACGGTAACCGAGGTAGGGGAGACAAGCCTCTCTCTGTTCCCGGTGACAGAAAAGACCTGGCCGGACTTCTGCTGCATTTATAATGAGAAAATGGCAGCCGTCCCTACCGCAAACCAAATGCGCCTTTTAGACCGGGAAAAGTATGAAAAAAGCGCTTATTTCGTCCATAAAAACGGTGTCCTCTACGGCATCGGTATTGCAGAGAATGACGAGATCCTCGCGATAGCTTCTTGCCAAAAAGGCGCGGGCAGGGAAGTGCTATCTGCCCTCTGTCAAGTGCTAACCTCCGAGGTCGTTCGCCTACAAGTTGCGCAGAACAATCTGCCTGCAATGAGGCTTTACGAAAAGTGCGGTTTTATACGAACCGGCGAGGGAATACCGTGGTATAAAATTTATTAAGGTGACAAGAAAAAATACTTGACATTTACAACAATGCGTTGTATTATATGTCAGGTGTAAAGGAAAACTGATTGACAGGAGGACCGTTTATGGACGCCGTGGAAACGCTGCTGCTTTTCGATCATTACGGTGACCTGCTGACCGAGCGCCAGAGAATGTGTCTGGATCTTAAGTACAATCAGGATATGTCCCTCGCGGAAATCGCTGAGGAGCTGGGTGTCAGCCGTCAGGGTGTCCACGAGAACATCCTCCGGGCAGAAGCCCATTTGCAGAAGATGGAAGAAAAGACCGGCTGTGTTCGGCGCTACTTGCAGAGCCGGAAGGCAAAGCAGGCGATCCTTTCTTCTGCGGAAAAACTGAAAAACCACCCCGACCCGGCAGTCCGCGCGGAAGCGGAAGCAATGCTTGTTGCCGCCGGTGCTATTGAGGAGTAAATTATGGCATTTGAAGGATTAACCGAAAAACTCTCCGCTGCCTTCAAAAAGCTCAGAGGTAAAGGCCGTCTGAAAGAGTCTGATGTCAAGGAAGCGATGCGGGAGATCCGTATGGCGCTCTTGGAGGCGGATGTCAGCTATAAAGTGGTTAAGGATTTTGTGAAATCCGTTACCGAGCGCTGTGTTGGCACTGATGTGCTGGAAGCCCTGAGCCCCGCCCAGATGATCGTCAAGATCGTTGACGAAGAGCTGACAAGCCTTATGGGCAGCGAAACCAAACATATTACGATCAACCCTTCCGGCCCGACAGTTGTAATGCTGGTAGGTCTGCAGGGCGCAGGTAAAACCACCAATGCCAGTAAGCTTGCCGGTCTTATGAAGCGGCAGGGCAAGAATCCGCTGCTGGTCGCCTGTGATATTTACCGTCCTGCGGCTATCACCCAGCTGCAGGTCTGCGGTGAAAAGTTAGGGATCCCGGACTTCGAAAAAGGGCAGACCGACCCGGTGCAGATCGCGAAGGAAGCCATTTCCTACGCCCGTCAGCGGGGTCACGATATGGTGTTTTTGGACACCGCCGGTCGGCTCCACATTGATGAAGCCTTGATGACTGAGCTGCAAAATGTAAAAGCGGCTGTGAAGCCAGACGAAATTCTGCTGGTGGTTGACGCAATGACCGGTCAGGACGCCGTCAACGCAGCCCAAAGCTTCAACGAATGGCTGGAGATCGACTCTGTGATGCTCTCCAAGTTAGACGGTGACGCCCGTGGCGGTGCGGCGCTGTCTGTCCGCGCGATAACCGGAAAACCCATTAAATTTGTGGGTATGGGCGAAAAATTGGAGGATATCGAGCCCTTCCATCCTGACCGTATGGCCTCCCGCATTTTGGGAATGGGCGACGTGCTGTCCCTCATCGAAAAGGCAGAAAAGGCCTACGATGAGAAGAAAGCCGCCGAGATGGAAGAAAAGCTCCGTTCCAATAAATTCACACTTCAGGACTTCTACGATCAGATGGTGCAGATGAAGTCTATGGGCTCTATGCAGGACATTCTCGCCCAGCTGCCCGGCGGCGGTGCTATGAAGAACATCCAGGTGGATGAAAAGGCAATGAGCCGCACGGAGGCCATCATCCTTTCTATGACCCCCAAGGAAAGGGAAAACCCGAATATCATCGGCGCAAGCCGCAAGAAGCGCATCGCAGCCGGCGCAGGCGTCCGGGTGGAGGATGTGAATAAGCTCTTAAAATCCTTTGAGCAGATGCGCGCTATGATCCGCCAGTTCTCCGGCCCCGGCGCGGGAAAGAAGATGAAGCGGATGCGGGGTATGGGTGGCTTTGGCGGCTTCCCGTTTTAAGGCTCAAAAAGCAGAAATGCTTTGCGATATAAAAAAGTAAAAAAGAATTATTTTTGGAGGTGAAACCCATGGTAAAGATCAGACTGAGAAGAATGGGCGCCAAGAAGGCTCCTTACTACCGTATCGTTGTTGCTGACTCCCGCAGCCCCCGCGATGGCCGCTGCATCGAGGAGATCGGTACCTACAACCCCCTGACCAACCCCGCTACCGTTACTGTTGACGCAGAGAAGGCACAGGCTTGGATTAAGAACGGCGCTCAGCCCACCGACACTGTCCGTGGCCTGCTGAAGAATGCCGGTGTTCTGTAATTATCCCGAAGGAGAATTCCAATGAAAGAGCTTTTGCTGTATATGGCAAAAAATCTGGTGGATGAACCCGAGGCAGTAACAGTTACGGAGACCACCGGAGAGGACGGCAAGGTGCTTGAGCTGCGTGTCGCCCCCGGCGATATGGGCAAAGTCATTGGCCGTCAGGGTCGGATCGCCAAAGAGATCCGTACCATCGTGAAAACCGTTGCCCAGCGCACCGGCGAAAAGATCACGGTCGAAATCGTGGATTAACGGCTGTTCGTGACGCGGGTGCGTCACGCATTTCCTTTAGAGAGCACGATAACGCGTTGGCCCCCTCTGACGAGGGGGCTGTCACGCGGTCAGCGTGACTGGGGGAGAGAAAACCTGATATAATGGTAAATACCAGTGAAGACGCACATTATCTCTCCCTCAGACCTATTGCCTAAAATCGGCAATAGGCCAGCTCCCTCGTCAGAGGGAGCCTTAGGCATTCCTAATTTAGGAGGAAAGAAAATGAAACTCCCATTTATTCAGGCAGGCGAGATCGTATCGACCCACGGTGTCCGTGGCGAGATGAAGCTGCTGCCTTGGACCGACGGTCCGGACTTTTTATTAGACTATACCCGCGTCCGTATTGGTACAAAAATATATGAGCTGGAGGATTGCCGAGTCCAAAAAACCTGCAACCTTATTAAGCTTTCGGGCGTGGATACCATAGAAGCTGCCCAAGCCCTGCGAGGCAAAACGGTGGAACTTTTCCGGGAGGATGTGCCGGAAGGTCTTATCTTTGCCGCTGAGCTTGTGGATATGGAGGTTTTTGCAGGTGATGAATACATCGGCAAGATCGCCGACGTGCTGGACTACCCCGGCAACAAGGTCTATGTTGTAAAAGGGGAGCATAGCTATATGATCCCGGCGGTGCGGGAATTTATCCTCAGCACGGATTTAGAGGAAAACCGAATGAACGTAAAGCTCCTGAAGGGAATGCGAGACGATGAGAATTGACATACTTACCTTGTTTCCTGAGACCGTAGGCGACGTGCTGTCCGACAGTATTTTGGGCCGCGCCCAGGAGCGGGGCTTCATCCGCATCGAGACCCACCAAATTCGGGAATATACCACGAATAAGCAATGTCAGGTGGATGACTACCCTTACGGCGGCGGCCGTGGCGCGGTAATGATGGCAGATCCCTTGTACCGCTGCTGGGACGCGGTGCGTCAGCAGACGACGGGAAAGGTCCATACCATCTATATGTCCCCCTGCGGCAAGACCTTTACCCAAGCGGACGCCATTCGCCTGAGCAAAATGGAAAATTTGGTGCTGGTCTGCGGTCACTATGAGGGTATCGACCAGCGGTTTATTGACGAGTGCGTGGACGAGGAAATTTCGCTGGGTGACTTCGTGCTCACCGGTGGCGAGATCGCGGCTATGGCGGTGACCGATGCGGTGTGCCGTATGGTACCCGGCGTACTGGCTGACCCGGAGTGCTTCGAGGACGAGAGCCACTATAGCGGTATGCTGGAATATCCCCAGTACACCCGCCCGGCTGTGTGGCACGATCGGGAAGTCCCGGCAATTTTGCTCTCCGGCAATCACGCGAAAGTGGGCCAGTGGCGCAGAAAGCAAGCCCTCCGCCGCACCCGCGTCCGGAGACCGGATATGTATGAAAAATTAGACCTCTCCTCCAAGCAGGACAAAAAGCTCCTTGCAGAAATGGAAAAAGAGGACGCAGAAAGTAGCGAAACGCCCTGACAAATCGTCAGGGCGTTTAAGCATACCGCACCACCGAAAAAAACGCGTAGGGACACCAGTCCTCGGGTGTCCTTAAAAAATGTTCGATAGAATCCGTAGGGGCGGCCATTGGCCGTCCGTTTCTGCAGCATAATATGGTACAAGCGGACGAGCGATGCTCGCCCCTACAAGTTTATTTGCCGGAAAGATAGGGAACACCTATATTCCTATATTTTCAGATAGAATCGATCATCGCCTTCATTTCATCTATGGTAATCTCACCAATAATCTGCAATTTCAATCCTCCGCTGATCCATACTGTTTGCAAGGTTTCATTTTGTGAGGAAATGTAATATGTTGTGTTGTCTACGGTGTAAGCTTCAAGCAAGGAACCATTTATCACAATTTGATCTGCGCTTATTTTGCCTGCCCGCAGGATCTGAATGCGTAATTCCGTATTGCCGTTTTCGTAAATTGCGGTTATTGCTGTTATAGATGTGTCTGAAGAAGCTTCTACGACCGCGATATCCTTGTGCTTATATCCATCAGGCAGCCAAGCGGGTGCAATCTTCTCGTCAATGTTGTGCGCTGCCAAAATTTCCCGCAGTTGCCTGTATTCCGCAGAAAATGATTTATTCGGTTTAAGGGGCATATCTGTGGATTGCAAAATGCCACCGGTCCAGTTTGCAAATTGACCCCAAATACCGAAATGGAGGGATGCCATTATTACGGATATACCAATCGTCAAAATCAGTACCGCAGCTACCGCTTTTGGCAGGTGGGGCAGATAGGATGCTCTCTTTGTTTTTTTAGTCGGCATATAGTATTGCTGAAATTCAGCAAATGCTTCCTCGTTGGAGCGGAATGCCTGTGGGTTTTCTTCTTGCCGTCTGTTTGACAGCACCTCCATAATAGCAAACAAGTCGTCGGTGTCCGGGTCTGTTTCTAACTCCCCGTTTGTATGCTTGCGCAGGATCTCTTGCAATTCCTCTGTAGACATAGAATCAAAACGGGAGTGATCTCCGCACTTTTCGAGTTCGGACATTGTTCTTTTCCTCCTTTCTCCTTCGCACTATCTTCTCAGTTTTTTCCGTAAGTATTTTTTCGCGCGTTCTGCCCGCTTTTTGCAGGTATTCTCACTGATCCCTAAGCCGCTGGCAATCTCCTTAAAGGTGCGTCCTTCGATTTCTGATGCATAGACCAGTCGGAACTGGGGCGTGTCCACCAAATGCCCGTAGGTCAGTCGCAAGGACTGGGGTGTGTCCGGCGCGGCAACAAGATCGGGACGGTATGTGTCCATTGGAACAATGAAATGCTGCTCGGTCCATTGGCGGCTTTGTATATTTCGGATAACAAAATCCAATACCTTTGTGAGCCAACCGCCGGGATTGGGACTGCTGTAAAAATCGTCAATTTTACGCCAGGCAATCTCAAAGGCTTGCTGTACGGCCTCTTCCGACAGGGCATAATTATGTAGAGAGCTGTCCGCGTATTCCAACAGAAATCTTCGTTTTTCGAGATAATATTTGTTAAAAAATGCGGTTTGTTCCGCTTTCATAAACATCCAGCACCTCCTACACTTGATTTTTTTCACAAACAAAAGACTTTGTATAATCAAATTATATCCGATTATCCTATATTTTCAATAGGGAGACTGCCCCACGCTGTTCGGTGGGGCAGTCAGTTTTAGTAGTTACCTTCTGCAATCCAGTTTTCCAAATCCGTTGTGAGCTGTTCCAGTTCCTCATTCGTGAGCCACGTCAAGCCCATATTATGCAAATTTTGCATCGTCGCAAGCGGGGCATCTAAATCGTGAGGATAATCTGCATTATTGGATGTATTTGGACAGTTGGGGTCAGTGTTAAAGAGCCAAATTTCGCCGATAACTCTATTCCCTATTGAGCAAACAGAAGCAGGATATTCCACAGGGCGAGTTAAGTAGTCCAATATGTAAGGTGGATCAATCGGATTGCCTAGCAAATCTGAAGGCGTCGAGGTGTACCGCAACAAAACGATGCAGTCCCCATAAGTGTCGAAATACCGAAAGAGTGTTGGTATTCTATCGTAACCGTTTTCATCCCACCAGCAAAGTTCTTTATGGGCTACTTTCATAAAAGCATCTTCTATTTCCGCTTTTCTTTTTGCTGAAAGGGGCAGAAAGCCCTTACAGCCAGCCAAGGCCATAGGTAGCAACATCAGTATCACCAAAAAAAGAATAATACTTCTTTTTGTTTTCATAGGTACCAACTCCTTAAGAATAACTAACAGAAATGACCGGTTTGTTTATTGGTAAATCATGCGGATCACGGTTCTGCCATATCAAAAGAAAGGAAATAGTTTGGGGAGACACTATAGATGTCTTCCCGCTTCTGTAATAATTCCACTGCTTTAAGTACATTTTCTTTACCCGGTGTTTCCAATTCCAAGCAGAGAATGGTCTTAAATTTCTCGACCTTTACATTTCGATTCATAAAAGCAGCATTAATGTCCGATTCGTCAAGCTGTTCACCCCGTAGCTTTGCCTGCACCCTTTCTGCTGCCGCGGTAGATAAATTCTCAACAGATTTACAAGCAATTTCGGGGAAATCCTTTTCAGAATAGTTCTTAAATTTCAGGCTTTCTTCGTGGGTTATGACTACCAATATGCGGTTATCTTCAAAATTATCCTCGATAGGTGCAGGATCTGAAATTTTGTTTTCGACTTTTTCGGTGTTTGCAGCTTCTTCGGAAAAAACAAGGCTTATATTTATAATCGCCAATAGCAAGACGCTAATCAATAAACAGCATACAATTTGTTTGCGCATATTTATATCTCCTTTGTGAGTGGATAGAAAAACAGTGTGCCTATTTAGGAGCATTGTATCTGTATTTACGCCATTGGTATCACCTCCAACACATTTTTATTGTCTTTCACTCTATATATGTGATGAGGTGGGCAAAAGGTGACATCTTTTTGTTATTCGTTATTAAATTTATAATAGGACTTGTTTTTTGCTAAGGAAACCCCGCCTCCTGATTCCGGGAGGCGGGGCGACTGTTTACGGTGTGTAATAAACCACAACGTTGTTATTTGTGAGGGCTTTCACATCCTTGACCTTGGTGCCGTAGACACTGACCATCACAAGCCGGGGGCATTTGCTTAAGTTAGAAATGTTTTTCAGGCTCCCGTTATAGTCCAACGTAACGCTGTTAAGATTCTTAAGTCCTGCTAAATTTTCAATGCTGGTAATCGAGCACTTTGTGCCGACAACGGTGGTCAGGGCGCAGTCCTTGGGGAAAGCGGGAATGGAAGAGATCTTATTGTTGGAGAAATTCAGGGTTTCCAAAGCCGTCAGCTGACTGTAGGTATAGATGCTGGAAATGGTGTTGTTGGAGATGTCCAGCTCGGTGAGCTTCTTGCAAGCAGACAAGTAAGTTGCAGCGGAGATCTTATTGTAGGACAGATTAAGGGAGGTCAGTTCGCCCAGTTTGCTGAGGGTCTGCACATCTTTTATCTGATTGTTGCTCAGATTCAGGCTTTGCAGTCCGGTTAAGCCTTGAAGCTGGGAAATATTTGTGATAGAATTGTAAGAAAGATCCAACTCCCGGAGGGCTTTTAGACTATTTAGTGCAGTAAGCTCCGTAACCGCATTGTTATCCAGCTTTAAGGTCTGTAAGCCTGTCAAGGTAGAAATCGGCGTCAAATCCCGCAGCACGTTCTCTCCTAAATCCAGTGCAGTCAGCTGTGTCAGAGCCTCAATGCCGGAAACGGAGGAGAGAGAGCAGCCACGGAGGGTCAGAGTTTCCAGCTTGGAAAGTCCGAAAATAGCCCCGAGGCCCTCTGCTTCTACGATAGACCGCTTTACAGTGAGGGTTTTCAGCTCTGTTAAGCCACCCAGCGGTGTCAGCGGAGCCTGACAGTTTGCAATCGTAAGGGATTCCAAATAAGGCAGGTATTTCAGATCTTCAAGACTGATGGCACCTGCGGGAACAGTAAATTCTTTAATTTCCCACAGGTCGTTTGTATAGATCGTAGTACCCTCCAGAAAACCGGCAGCCTCCCGGATGGCGCTGCCCATTGCCGGGTCAGAAAATACCACCTGCTCCACAACGCCCTTTACGGTGTAGCGGTGCTCGGTCAGGGGACTGACCAAGCCGTTTTCACCCACTGCCAAAACGTAAAACACATTTTCGCCGGCATTTAAGGTCACAGCCTCCGTGTGCAGATCCCGGCCGATAGAGGGAAAGTCATTGCCGGAGACGTAGACCTTTCCGCCATCCGACAGGAACCTAAGGGAAAGATAGGTGTCGTAATGACCGGCGGGGGAGTCAGGCGCAGGTGCCGCAGGCCGCAAAAGATTCAGCTTTTCCTTAATTTCGGGGGTGGCGTTTTCGATTAACTGATGGGCATCCAAAAGCTTATCCTGCGCAACAAAAGTGCGGCTCAGCGCAAGGTAGACATTGACACCGCCACCATCCCGGATAGCGCGCAGCAAGGTCTCTTCCACCTTTGCGTAATTGCCCACAGATTCATAATAATCTGCCAGTTCCAGAGAGATCTGCTCGATGCTTTGCCCGTACTTATAGGCCCGGTCATACATCCAGGTGGAGATGGTAGGGTAACCCTGATCTTCAAAGAATCGGGCGCCCCGAACCAGCATATCGTGGGTAAAATCCGGGTCATATTCTAAAAAATACCACACTGTGCCCAGCACGATAGCTGCGGCAAGGAGGATCACAGTAAGTGCTTTAATAAACCGCTTCATAATACACTCCGTTTCGGAATTTGTGTCTAAATTATACGAAATATACAGGTCGCTGTCAACCCTTGCGATAAATCTTTACGATGTAGCTTAGTCCTTTCGACGAACGGCGGACAAGCCGACCGTTACAATGAAAGCGGGAGGGATCACTATGAAAAATAAGGAACTTCATATCGCGCTTATACTTGGCGTGCTGCTGCCGTGTTTAACGATGCTGCTGGCTTGCCGGCCAAACTGGGAGCTGCCGCCCATTTTTTCCACAGAACCAGCCCCATCTACGGGAGATTTTCAGGTCCTGATGACGGATGGCAACGTGAAAGGGATGGATTTAGAGGACTACATATGGGGCGTTGTGCTGGCGGAAATGCCGGCGAGCTATGAAGTCGAGGCGCTGAAAGCCCAAGCAGTGGCGGCGCGTACCTATGCGCTGCGGACAAAACGCCACGAAAATGCCAATATCTGCACCGATTACGGCTGCTGTCAGGCCTATGTAGCGCCGGAAGATTATACCGGCAGTGCAAAATTCAGCGAAAAGGTACGGCAGGCAGTGCTGTCTACCGCAGGACAAGTAGTAACCTATGAGGGAGAGCTGATCGAAGCCACCTATTTTTCCTGCTCCGGTGGCAGAACAGAGGATGCAGCAGCGGTTTGGGGCGCAGATGTACCGTATTTGCAGTCTGTAGCAAGCCCCGGTGAGGAAAACTCCTCCGACTATATGAAAACGGTCACGATGTCTGCCGGGGAATTTGCGGCTGCCTTTGGCGGCCTTTCCGGCTCACCCGGCTCCTGGATCGGGAAGATCACCTATACAAAGGGCGGCGGTGTTGCCACCATCGAGATCGGCGGCACGGAATATAAGGGCACCACAGTGCGGCAGAAGCTGAAATTGCGTTCTACCGCCTTTGTAATCACTGTCGTGGGAAGCTCCGTATCTATCACCACAAAGGGCTTTGGCCACCGGGTGGGGCTAAGTCAGGACGGCGCGGAAGCGATGGCAGTAGACGGCAACGATTATGCCGACATCCTCGCCCATTACTACCCGGGCACGAAACTGCAGGGAATTGACAATATTGGCGCCTTGGGATAAAATAATAAAAAGACAAGCAAAGAGGAGGGCGACTGTATGCCCATTCAAATACCCAACGACCTGCCGGCAGCAGAAGCACTGCAGCAGGAAAATATATTCGTTATGAAAGAGGGCAGAGCCAGCACCCAGGACATCCGTCCGCTGGAGATCGTGGTGCTGAACCTGATGCCCACCAAGATCGTCACGGAGACCCAACTGAGCCGTCTGCTGGGAAATACGCCCCTGCAGGTGCGGCTGGAGCTGATGAAAACCAGCACTTATGTATCCAAAAATACATCCCAGGATCATCTGCTCACATTCTATAAGACCTTTGACGAGCTGAAGCACCGGAAATTTGACGGAATGGTCATCACCGGCGCGCCGGTGGAAAATATGGCCTTTGAGGACGTGGACTACTGGCAGGAGCTGTGCGAAATTATGGAGTGGACGAAAACCAATGTCCACAGCACCCTCCACATCTGCTGGGGCGCGCAGGCAGGTCTTTACTACCATTACGGTGTCCAAAAGAAGCCCCTCGATAAGAAGCTTTTTGGTGTGTTCCGCCATCACGCGGATTATAAGCGCTCCATATTGCTGCGTGGCTTTGACGATGTGTTTTGGGCGCCCCATTCCCGGCATACCACGGTACTGCGGGAGGATATTGAGAAGACAGACCTGAAAATTCTCGCCTCCTCCGAGGAAGCCGGTGTGTACGCGGCAATGAGCAAAAAGGGTCGGCAGATCTTTATTACCGGTCACTCGGAGTACGACGCAGATACCCTCAAAAAGGAATATCTCCGGGATAAGGCGCAGGGGCTTCCCATTGATGTGCCGAAAAACTACTTCCCCGATGACGATGATACCAAAGAGCCCATCGTCCGCTGGCGGGGACACGCCAACTTGCTTTTCAGCAACTGGCTCAATTACTTTGTCTATCAGACAACACCCTATGATATTATGGCCATCGGTCAGGAGGGCGAAGAAAAATAAGTCCAAATAAAGCTTTATGTTTCCGGAAATGCAGCGTGCTCAAAGGCTCCCCTGTGCAAGGGGAGCTGGCAGCCGCAAGGCTGACTGAGGGGTTGTTTGGGGCTGTTTCCGTCAATCCCTTCGCCCCTTCGGGGCACCTCCCTTTACACAAGGGAGGCTTTAGGGCCTGCTTCAACAGCGGGAACACAAAAGGAAATTGGGAGAAAAATAAAGACTTGGAGGTGTGGCAATGAAGCTGCATATTGAAGAAAGAGAAGTAATCGCCAAGACCGGTCAGTCCTTGCGGCAGATCGTCGAGGAAATGGGACTGGATAGCAATTATATTTCCCAGCGGCCCATTGCCGTCAAGATCGCAGGCGAGGTTTTTAACTTAAACTATATTCCGCTCCGGGAAAAGGACGTTTTGGAGCGCAGCTCTATCCGCCGGGCTATGGCATCGTCTGACGGAAAGGTGGAGCTTCTTCGCTATACCGACCCGGTGGGCAAGGAAGTCTACGAACGGACCGCCCGTTTT
Organism: Faecousia sp.; assembly: GCA_045531015.1. Lineage (GTDB taxonomy): Bacteria > Bacillota > Clostridia > Oscillospirales > Oscillospiraceae > Faecousia. Next base: position 9,529 of record JAZSDE010000087.1, on the reverse strand, counting down.
GTGGTGTTCTTGGCGCTGCACCGTCTGTGGCCCAATGCCCGGGCCAAGATGGGTACGACGCTGGGTTCGGCGGCATATATCTCTGTGGAGGACGAGAACTTCTCCTGGATGCGTCTGCGCCGGGAGGTGGCAGACCTGATCGCGAAAGACATTCCGCTCAACCGCAAGATGGTCAGCACTGCGGACGCGGTGGAGACCTTTACACGGATGGGTAAGACCGATAAAGCGCGGCTTCTCTCGCTCCGCAAAGAGGAAACCTTCGGCTGCTACGGCTATGAGGATTTCCTCGACTACTATTACGGCGAGATGGCGCCCTCCACCGGCTATGTGCAGGTGTGGGAAATCCTGCCTGCGGAGGGCGGCTTTGTGTTCATCTATCCCGACGATGCTTATCCTGATCAGGTGGCGGAGTATAAGACAACGCCCCGGGTCTTCGATGTCTGTATGGAGGGTGACCGCTGGTGTAAGCTGATGGAATGCGAGACTGTGGCAGATCTGAACGCCCTGACGGAAAGCGGCAAGATCCGGGAGCTGATTCGTGTCAATGAAGCGCTCCACGAAAAGCGGTACGCCCAGGTGGCGGATATGGTCTGTGAGCGGGGCGCAAAGGCTGTGATGCTGGCAGGCCCCAGCTCGTCGGGCAAGACTACCTCTGCAAACCGATTGGCAACACAGCTCCGTGTCCACGGCAAAAAGCCGGTGCTGATGGGACTGGACGACTATTACATCGACCGGGACAAGATTGCCCCCGGCCCCGACGGTACGATCGATTTCGAACATATCAACACCATCGATACCGACCTTTTCCGCCAAAATCTCACCGACCTCTTGGAGGGCAAGGAGATCGAAATACCTACATTCGATTTTAAGACCGGCAGACGTGTGTGGAAGGGGCATAAGTTCCAAATGCGGGAGGATACCGTCATTATTATTGAGGGTCTCCACGCCCTGAATCCGATGCTGATCCCGCCCCAGCTGGATAAGAACAGTATCTTTAAGTTCTATATCTGCCCCCTGATCCCGCTCAGCCTTGACGACCATAACCGGATCCCTGCCAGCCATCTGCGGCTGCTGCGGCGAATCGTCCGGGATTTAGAGGGTCGCGGCGCAACGGTGCAGCGCACTATGTCTATGTGGGATTCTGTCCGCCGTGGCGAAAAGCGGTGGATCTTCCCCTTCCGGGAGCAGGCGGATGTGATTTTTAACACCTCTACGCTCTACGAGCTGGCAGTCATCAAAAAGCACATTTTCCCATTGCTCACCGCCGTTCAGCCCGAGGAAAGCTGCTACGAGCAGGTCCGGGGCTTGGTAAAAATCCTCAACTATGTGCAGGAAGCAGATGTGGACGACGAGATCCCACCCACCAGCCTGCTGCGCGAATTCATCGGCGGCAATACCTTCTATAAGTAGGGGCGAGCATCGCTCGTCCGCCAAAGCCTTCCCCTTTGGGGAAGGTGGCCGAGCATAGCGAGGTCGGATGAGGGTCAGCCTGCACTTGTTCATCCCCTCATCCGCCCCTGCGGGGCACCTTCTCCCGGGAGAAGGCTTGTAGGGGTCGGCGCCTACGACGACCCGAAACAAAAACCGGTGCTCGATGCACCGGTTTTTGCTAAAAGTAGAATATATCTTCAAAATTTTTGTCAAGTGCTATGCACAAGATCAGCGCTAATTTGGCAACTTGTTTGCAAATCTCTTGGTTAACTAATGAATAGAGAATCAGCGAACCAATCCCATGCGTAAGTTCCGGTTTTTGTACCATGCCAACCGGTATGGACATAATACGCGGCAGATGTCAGTTCAGGTCCATGTAGCTCTTCGCGGTAACCGTAAGCAACAACAGAGTGGTTCATTGTACAATTAGAATTATAGGAGTTAAACATTGCAATCACAGTTGGTCTGTTATGATATACATTATTGCATACGCGAGTAAAAACAGCATTATGATTGCATACATCGCAAGATGCGTGTGGGGAAGTGAAAAAAATGCTTGAAAAGTAAGAATTCAAACCATTTGCCGCGTCTCCTAAACCTTGAGGTCCGTATCCAATGAAGGATTGTAAATAAATATGGAAAGATTCGGTAGTTCCATATCCATCTTCATATGCTGTCGGAACAAACTGTGTGTTCACATAATTGTCATAGAAACCAAGCATTATTGCACAAGCGATATGTGTGCATGTTCCTGAAGTATTATATCCAAAATTGTCTCCTAACAGTGATGTGAAATAGGTAGAGGAATTCATACAACGAGTATTGACTGTTGTCGGGATAGCACGCATTTCTGTGCGATTTTTAACGGTAGCTTTTTCTATATCTGTAAGAAATTTAATATCCTCATCATTGAGTTTTTGGTTATCCAAAATAGAGATTAGCTCACCGTCAACTTCGACAATATAATTCATTGGTCCGCCATAAAGTAGTTTTCCTTTTTCAATATTGGAGTACGGATTCTTGGCATCGGGCATCATCTCTTCAGCTACACCGCTGATTTTGTCATAGATTGCATACCCACCTGTTGCGAAAGAGTAAAGAACATAGCTTTTGCCATCTGTAAAACTTTGGATTGGAGTGCTCGCTACAATGCTGTGCTTTTCATCACCGGAGCCGATATCGTTTGCATAGTTTTCGATATATGCAATGGCCTCTTTTTCTGTTCGTAAATACGGCGAGGGATCAGCTGCAGACACCCCAAACTGCACAGATGTGAATAGTAATAGCAGAGTTATCAGTAGTGCCAGCTTTCTAAAACTTTTGTCCTTCATAGTTTTTGCCTCCTTTTGTGATTAATATTTACAATGGTACTCCGTTTAACGGAACCACTTTGCCGAAATAATCATTTCATGAAGATCGGCTGCAGTTATTGTTGGTCCAGTATAGCCATAGGAAACAATATAGGTGTCGCAAAGAATGTCAATATTAGCTTTGCACAAGCCATTTTCGAAAGTGTGAATTCTGTAGTCCATAAGCTGCTGGCTGATATCCTCAGACTTAAATACACTAAAAAATTGATTATCCTCCATAATGATGCCATCAACTACATAATTTGACCGTTCTTCATAATAGTACTTAAGATTGTAGGTTTGTGGATTTGCAATATCGGCAAGTATAACCGTGTCAGGTTGGTCGCTGATGGAGATTTCTAAACTACAGTCTGGCATAGAGGTATTGAAGATAACAGATAAATATGTTTTGCTGTCAGGATTTGCAAATGCATCGGGTTCGATCTTGTAACTGGACCGGAAGGTACAGCGTGGCAGAATCTTTTGGGGCAGAAGAACATCAAAGGGGTGCGTTATATAAAGCTGTTCCATAGATGGTGTGCTATATGCAGGGATATAGTTGGTTATATTTTGGGACACTGTCCGATTATCGTTGTTCCGTGATAACTCTTTTGTGAAATAATGGGGAGAAGTAATTACCTCAAAAAATAAATCGCTTGTTAATTCCGGACCGGCATAATGATAGGCGACAACATATTCTCCGCACAGAATCTTGATCTCGGCCTTGCAAAGACCGTCATCAAATACATACACTCTCTTTTCTGCAATCATCGGTGACAGATCCTCAGCTCGAAACAGATTAAGAATTTTTGGTGCATTTGCTCCGAATGTACCGGGTGTTTCCCGATATTCATAGTAGAGGGAAAGGTCATATGTTTCAGGTTTTGCAGGATCAGCGATCTCAGCCTTTCCATCGTATTTTGTAACTTTAATTTCAAGATTGCCGGTATCTATACTTCCACCAAAGCATAATGCAAGGAATTCGTAGTTTTCGGGATTTGCGATGGGGTCATATTCTGTTTTATAGCTGGATATAAATAAGAGCTTTTCGGGCACCTTTTGCGGTAAAAGCTGAGAATAGGGATATTCCTCATACAGTGCCTTTAATTCCGGGGAACTGAATGCTGCAACATACTGCGGTTTGTCCAGTATAGGATTTATATCCTGTGGTACAGTATTATTAGAAACTGTAAGGACTGCCAATAGACATACCGCTGCAATTGCGGCTGCAGCCAAGGATAATCGACAAATGGTTTTGAATGACTTGCTTGCTTCCTTTATGTCTGCATTTCGTCTGTAGCGTTCTTCAAGAACATCGGAAAGTATGCTGTCATCTATCATCGAAATTGCGTTAGCGAGCTTCGCTACGTTCATTCCAAAATCCCTCCTGTTTCAAAGTGTTTTTAAGTTGTTTTCTGATTTTTGCCAGTTCATAAAAAACCATGGATCCGCTGATTTTTAAGGAACAAGCAATGCGGTCAATTGAATCACCACAGTAATATCTGCAGATAAAAATGTAGCGCTTTCTTTTTGAAAGGGACAGCAAAAAAGAATTCATAACCTGCTGGAGGTGCTTGGCATCATATGCAGTTTCTACATCGTTTTTATCGGGAATACATTCGGAAAGCTCCTCCAAGGAAAGGGTATACTCAGACGGAATTCTTTTCTGTCTGGTTCTCTCGTTATACTTGTTGATAGAAATATTTCTTATGATTTTTGCAACATAGGCCTTAAGGTTGCTTGGACGGTCAGGAGGAATATGATTCCACAGTGCCAAATAGGTGTCACTTTTACATTCCTCGCAATCTTCGCTGTTGGACAAAATGTTTACGGCGATTGTATGTAAATAGCTGCCGTATTTGGCCTCAGCGCTTTTGATCGCAGCTTCATCTCTTGAAAAGAATAATTCAATAATATGTTCATCTGAAAATATTTCGGTATTTGCCACCATGGTGCAGCCTCCTCTCTGTCCCTTTCATCTATATAGACAACAAATAGATGAATTTCTACAATGAAAAGCAGGATCCATAATTAAAATGTTCCATTAAATTTCATCTGAGCAATAGATTTTTGGTTATTGTAACACATTTTTATATGATTACAAGTGAGGGGGTTGCCTTCTGTTTGTCGGGAGGCATTTTTATTATTTTTACCGGAAATACTTGCACCTTGGGCTTCTAAGTGTTATAATAACGAGTATAATTGGGAAAGTATGGAGTAAGTATGGAACAACCGAAGTATAAGCTCACCGGCATCGTCCGCTCCCGCAGCGAAGAACGGGAGGATTTCGAAGGCCCGCTGGATGTTATTTTTCTGCTGCTGAGCAAAAATAAAATAGAGATCCAGGATGTGTCCATCACTGCCATCCTTACCCAGTACCTCGCGTATTTGGACGAGATGAAGCGGATGGATATGGAGATCGCCAGCGAGTTTATCGCTATGGCATCCCACCTGATGCTCATTAAGACGAAAATGGTACTATCCGCCGCAGAAGCGGCAGAAGCCCAGTCCGAGCTGGACGAGCTGCGTAAATCCCTTGTGGAGCGCCAGCGCAGAGAAGCCATTGAGCAGATCCGTATCGCGGTATCTTATTTAGAGCCCAGAAACGACATCGGCAGAGGGATGTTTGTAAAGCAGCCCGAGCCCCTGAAGCGAAGCGGCACTTACCAGTACCGCCATCCTGCAACCGATCTGATGAAGGCGCTTGAGGAGATCGCAGAGCGTGACCAGCGCCGTCTGCCGCCGCCCACCGTCAATTTCCAGGGTATCGTGGGCAAAGAGCCCTACCCTGTGACCCGAAAGGCAACGGAGGTCATCCGCTCCTTGGTGCTGCGGGGTATTCAGAAGCTCAAATCCCTCTTTAAGGGCAATAAATCCCGCTCCGAGGTGGTGGCGACCTTCCTTGCCATTTTGGAGCTTTGTAAGACCAATTCTGTGGTGCTGGAGGGGGACGACACCTCCGGTGAAGACGTAGATGTAAGACTGATCCGCAACCCAGAGGAAAATTTGGAGGAAAGCTATGGAACAAACTGAATTACAGCGCGCCATTGAGGCGATCCTCTTTGCTTCCGGTGAAAAGGTAGAAGCCGCTCGGCTGGCTATGGCATTGGAAACTGACGAAGCGGACATTATCGCCGCCGCCGATGCGCTCTCTGACGAATTGGCCTTTGCCCGTCGCGGCATCCGAATACTCAAGCTGGAAAAGGCATATCAGATGGTCTCCTCCGGTGAAATGGCGGATTTCGTTACCAAGTGCTTGGAGACCCGCAAGCCGCCTAAGCTTTCCGCCTCTCAGTTGGAGACCCTTACTATCATCGCTTACTATCAGCCTGCCACCAAGGCAATGGTAGAGCAGATCCGCGGTGTGGACAGCTCCTATTCTGTCGGTGCGTTGCTGACCAAAGAGCTGATCGAGGAAGCTGGCAGACTGAATGTGCCGGGCAGACCCATCGTTTATAAGACCACCCACAATTTCCTGCGTACCTTCGGCCTGCAAAGCCTGAGCGATCTGCCGGCTATCGAAAAGGTGGACTTCGGCGAGCCGGTATTGGTGGAGGAGGAGCAGCTTACCATTTCCGAGCCTGAGGCGGAGGAAGTAAAATGATTCTTTGGATCATACTGGGCATCTTAGTACTGCTGTACCTGCTCCCCTTGGGGATTCGCTTTGTTTACAGCAGCGAGGGCTGCCGGATATGGCTGCTGGCCGGCCCGGTGCCGGTGAAGGTATATCCAAAAAATAAACGGGAGAAAAAGCCGGAAAAAGGTGCAATAAAGGCCGATAAACGGGTGAAAAAAACCGCCCCGAAAAAGCCAAAGGAGGAAAAAAAGGAAGGCGGCAGCCTTGCAGATTTCCTGCCCTTTGTAGATATTGCGAGGAAACTGCTTTATGGCATCTTCCGAAAGCACCGCATTCGCCGACTGGAAATCAAAATGCTTCTTGCTGGCGAAGATCCCTGCGATCTGGCGGTGAATTACGGCAGAGCCTGGGCAGCTACCGGCAACTTAATTCCCTTACTTGAAGAGCATTTTATCATCAAAAAGCGGGACGTGCAGATCGCTTGCGACTTTACCGCTGAAGAGACGGTCATTTATGTCAGAGCAGACATTACCATATTGCTCGGAAGACTAATAACCCTTGCCGCTGTACACGGCTTTCACGGCTTCCGGGAATATCTCAAATTACTAAAAAAACGAAAAGGGGAGCAAAACAATGAGTAAGAACCTTCCGAATATGTTAGAAAATACCATTGCCAAGATCCGGGAAATGGTAGATGCCAATTCTGTGGTGGGCGAGCCCATCGTGACCCAAGACGGCGTGACCATCATTCCCATCTCCAAGATCAGTGTAGGCCTTGGCGGCGGTGGCTCGGATTTCGTCTCCAAAAATGTAAACCGGCAGGAAAATCCCTTTGGTGGCGGCGTAGGTGCCGGCGTGAAGGTGACCCCTGTGGCATTTCTCATTATCAAAGAGGGGAGTGTCCGGATGCTGCCTGTAGCAGCGCCTGCCAGCACCACCGCTGACCGGATCGTGGAAATGGTGCCCGATACCTTAGATAAGATCGCGGCTTTTATTGATAGCCGTATGGAAAAGAAAGCAGAATAAAATTTCCTCCCTCGGCAGAAAATAGACCGAGGTGAGCAATGTGAAAAGACGAATTGCCGGGATGGCAGCTACACTCTTGGCTGCCGTCCTGCTTTTTTCTCCCAAGGCAGCAGCCCTTTCTGCCCGGCACGCGATCCTGTTGGATGCCCAGACCGGAAGAGTATTATTCGAGCGAAATGCCGATGCCAAAAGTTTGATCGCCAGTACCACGAAGATTATGACCGCCCTTGTGGTGGCGCAGCAATGCAATGTCTTGGATCGGGTGCGGATTCCTAAGGAAGCGGTAGGCATCGAGGGGTCTTCAATGTACCTGCAGGAGGGAGAGATTCTGACCGTTCAGGAGCTTCTCTATGGGCTGATGCTCCACAGTGGCAACGATGCGGCGGTGGCACTGGCCATTTACTGCGGCGGTACGGTGGAGGGCTTTGCGGGGCTTATGAACGACAAGGCCTATATGCTGGGTCTTAAAAATACCCATTTTGTCAATCCCCACGGCTTAGACGCGCCGGGGCATTATTCCACAGCCGAGGACTTAGCGATACTCGCCGCCTATGCGATGGAAGACCCTATCTTTGCCCGAACGGTGTCTGCAAAAAACGTTAAGGTAGGGGAGAGATACCTGACAAATCACAATAAGCTGTTGTGGCGCGTGGAAGGCGCAGACGGCGTAAAGACCGGCTATACAAAGGCAGCGGGGAGAATTTTGGTCTCCAGCGCAACCCGCCTTTCCCGGCGGCTCATCGCCGTGACCATTGATGCGCCCAGCGATTGGGAAGATCATAAGACCTTACTGGAAAAGGGCTTTTCCGAGTTTTCTGTGACGCAGATCGTGGAAAAAGACACGGTTCTGGAGACAAAAACGATCATCGGCGGGCAGGAGGGTACAGTAGGGCTTCTTGCAGGCGAGGATTTCTCTTATGCCCTTGCTCCCGGGGAAAGTCCGCGGATCGTCGTTCCCGGGCAGGACTTTGTATACGCCCCCATTGCAGAGGGACAGGATGCCGGCTATGCCTATGTGCTTTTAGAGGAGAAAACTGTGGGAAAGATCCCCTTAATATACGGAAAAACCGTGGAAAAAGAGCAGATCGAGGAACGCTCCTTCTGGCAGCGGTTATTCGGAGGATAGAGAAATGACGGAACGTTTACAAAAGATACTGTCGGGTAGGGGCGTATGCTCCCGGCGGCAGGCGGAGGAGCTTCTCGCTGCCGGGCGGGTGACCTGTGACGGTGTCGTGTGCGCCGTGGGCGACCGGGCAGACCCGGAGAAAAACACCATATGTGTAGACGGGAAACCCCTCCCGACCGGCACAGAGCCGGTGTACATTATGCTTCATAAGCCCCGTGGCTATGTGACGACCCTAAAGGATGAAAAGGGCAGAAAAAATGCTGCTCAGCTTATAGACTGCGGCACCCGGGTCTATCCCGTGGGACGGCTGGATATGGACTCCGAGGGCTTACTGCTCTTTACCAACGATGGGGAATTTGCCAACCGGATGATGCATCCCAAGCACGAGGTGGACAAAACCTATCAGGCCTGGGTGGAAAAATGCACCGACGAGGGCCTTAAAAAGGTAGAAAAACCGGTGGAATTGGACGGTTATTTGATCGCACCGCCTACCGTAAAGTGCATTCACCGGGAGGGAAGCCGGGCACTTTTGGAGATCACCATCCACGAGGGGCGTAACCGCCAAGTGCGCAGAATGTGCGAAATGGCGGGGATGTACGTAACACGGCTTCGCCGCATTTCCGAGGGAAGCCTTACTTTGGGCGACCTGCCTAAGGGGAAATGGCGGTATCTGACGGCAGAGGAGATTCAAAGATGTACGACGGAATTGTAATTGGCGGCGGCCCGGCAGGAATGTTCGCGGCTATCCGGGCATCAGAGCTGGGAAACCGGGTGCTGCTGCTGGAGAGAAATGACCGCTTAGGCAAAAAGCTGCTCATTACCGGCAAAGGCCGCTGTAACGTGACCAACGACTGCGATGCCAAAGAGGTTTTGCAGAATGTTCCCAGAAACGGTCGATTTTTGTTCAGTGCCATGGCGGCCTGTCCACCCGAAAAGGTGAAAACCTTTTTCGAGGACAGCGGCTGTCCTTTGAAAACCGAACGTGGCAACCGTGTTTTTCCGCTCAGCGACAGAAGCCAC
>JAZSDE010000040.1:0-13502 GCA_045531015.1 Faecousia sp. | reverse complement strand
CGTTTGGATGATCCGATCCCGAATGGTATCAACATCCTCCACCACGGCTGCAGTCAACGCGCCCGTGCGCACCAACTCTTTGCACCCCTCCAACGAGCCAACGCCAAAGATAATCACATCCCGGCCGGGAGTGCGGCCGCTACTCTTGACGGCCTCAACTGCGCCCGTTGTCAGCGCGCCATCACCGCAGAAGATCAGCTCCAGATCTCTGCCGTACTTGGAAATTGCCTGCTTGCAGGCGGCTTTTCCGGCCTCTTCCGTCCTTTCCACCGCGGTTTTTTGGAGCGCAGATGCAGAAACAGAGGTCATCACTTCTTCCACATTTTGCACATAACGCCCCGTCTCCGGATCTTCCTCCGGGCCGGTAAGGAGCATATATTTTACCGTGCGGTCACCGTTAATGTCAGTCTTGGCAAACATCTGCTCTGTAAGCTGCGCCTGCGCCCAGGCCTGCTGGTCTTTGTCGCAGCCGATAAAATAGGCATTGCCCAAATTTTCCGGCTCTGCGCCCACAACGATCACCGGTGTCTGCGCTGCAAGGGGCAGAATTTCTGTCAATACATCCTCCGAAACCGGTTGGAGCACCAGCGCCTCCACTCCGTTTTGGAGCAGATCTTTGATTTGCTGCACCTGCTTCTCTCGGTTATTCCCGCTGTTGCGGCTCACCACCGTAAAGCCGGATAAGGTCAGCTTATCCCGGAGTGCTTTCCCCAGCTCCTGTCCCGTCGTATTGCCCACGCCGCTGAGGCAGACACCTACTTTGGGGAACAGTATTCCTTTTGTAAAATATCCGGCAAGCGCCAGCACCAATGCCACCAGCGCCACACAGATAATCATCTTTCTTCGCATATCGTTTCCTCTTTTTTACTATGTCATCAGGGAACGTTCATAAGAAATATACCATAAATCAGCCGTTTTTGCAATATAGAATTCTCGTATATAAAAAAGCAGAAATAGGGGTTGACAAACGCACTGCTCCTTGCTATAATAACTCAGCACTTGGACGATTAGCTCAGCTGGTAGAGCATGCGCTTGACGTGCGCAGGGTCAGCGGTTCGAGTCCGTTATCGTCCACCAAACAAAAGACCACCCAGTCGGGTGGTGTTTTGTTTGGTATTGGTATTTAGATAACGGACTCGAAAGGCGGCTCTTAGCAAGTGTCCGGTGGACACTTGCAACCGCCGTGGCTTTTCCGCAGAAAAGCGAGTCCATACGGGCACGAAGTGCCCTACCTTAGCCGTCTGCCGTCCGTATGAAGTATAGGGATGAGCACCACCCAGTCGGGTGGTCTTTTGTTTGGTGTTGGTATTTAGATGGCTTGACAGCGCGAAACCTTGATTGAGTCGAGTCTGTTGCCGTCTATGCTGCCTCTCAATAATACCGTTCTCCACAAAAGGCACCACCGGCCGGTGGTGCCTTTTGTATATGCATATCTTACAGCGCATACCCCTTGAGCAACCGCTTATAGAACTGCACGCCTTCCACAAGAGCAGATAAAGTAACATTTTCATCTACCGCGTGGCAGGAGGCGTTCTGTTCATTGGTCATTCGCACAGGCGCAAACCGCAGAGCCGTGTCTGTCAGCGCGTGGAAATGGCGGCAATCGGTGCCGCCCATGATAAGGTAGGGCGCAACACCTGCATCCGGGAAATGGGCGCGGATGGTCTTTTCTATAAAGCCATATGCCGCACTGTGGATGTCGGAGACCGGAGAGGCATCCCGCCCCATCAGCACTTCAAACTCCAGATCGTACTTTTTGCCGTATTTTTTCAGAACATTCAGGCTTTCCTCGCAGTTCTGATGGACGCTGCAGCGCAGATTTGCGATCAGGTAAGGCTCCTTGGGAATCACATTAGCAGCATTGCTGCCTTGCATCATCGTAAAGCAGCAAGTCGTTGCCATCAGCGCCTCACCAAAGGATGAGATTTTCGGCATTGCGGCCATCACCAGCGGCTTTGTCAACCACAGATTACGCAATACCATTCTCAGCGGGAGGGAAAAGGCCGGGGCCATTTGCCGAAGCATCTCCTGCACCTCGGGGATCATCCTTTTCTTGAAAGGACGCTTGCGCTCGATCTCATTGGCAAAGGCATAGAGCCGGGCGGCCGGTGTGTTGCGGGGCGGTGTGGAGCTGTGTCCACCCTTGCCCCGGGCCGTGATCTTCACGTCCATATAGCCCTTTTCGGTGACACCTATTACCGCATAGGGTCTGTCCATGCCGGGCACTGCTTCGTCAATGACCGCGCCGCCCTCGTCCATAACAAAGGCAAAGCGGATGCCCTTATCCCGCAGGAAACGCATAGCGGCAGCCGCACCGTCACCACCTGTCTCTTCGTTGATAGCGTATTCCAAATACACATCACAGGGCGGCACAAAGCCTTCTGTCAGCAGCTCTTCTACTGCCTGCAGCTGCACATACATCGTACCCTTGCAGTCCAGCGCGCCGCGGCCATAGAGGCAGCCGCCTTTCACCACGCCGGAAAATGCAGGTACAGACCAGCCCTCATCGGTGGCAGGCACCACATCCTGATGTCCCATAAACAAGATGGGGAGCTTTTCTTTATTTTCGCCCGCCCAACGGTAGATCAACGTACCGTTTAGGACGGTTTTTTCTAACTTTTCGTGAATCAGCGGGAATAATCTCTCCAGTTCCTGATGGAACAGATAAAACTGGCTAAGATCCTCACTTTCGTGCTTGGAAACGGTGGGGATGCGGATCATCGCTCCCAGCTTTTCTTCTGCAATTTTAATATCTGTCATTACTCGCCTCTTTCTGCCTGCATAGCAGCCATATCCTTCTCGATGGGATGGAAGAATACGACAATCAGCATCACGACGGCAATGCACATAGGCACCCAGCCGAGGAGGGCGTTAATGGTATCGATGGCAGCTGCAGGCTGCGCATCCAGCTCCGCATTGAAGCCTGCGGCAGCCAGCGCACCGGTCATCAGCAGGTTTGCGCCCGCCTTGCTGAGCTTAGCAGCTAAGTTATCACAGGTGCATACCAGGGAGTCAATGCGGCGATGGCTCTTCCATTCGATAAGATCCGCGATGTTATTGCGGTTGGTGTTAAAGAGGACAAAGGCCAGCGTCATCGCATAGGCGACGGTCAGGGCATTGACTATGATCGCGCCCATAGAGAAGGGATCAAGCACAAACCAGATCTTACCCAGTATATACACGACTGCAGAGCTGATCATGGTCTTGCGGCGGCCCAATTTCCTGTCGATAGGAATGCAAAGTACAGAGAAGATCACGGAAACCACCAGATATACCGCCATAATGATGGTAGCTGCAGAGGAAGAACCGATGACATATGTAGCGTAATAGTTGATAGTGCTCATAATCAGCAGGTTCAGCATACCGTAGCACAGCACATACAGAGTGTTAAGCACCCAGCTTCGGCAGGCAAACAGCATCCGAAACGCCTCGAAGAGACCGATCTTCGCTTCGTTTTCCTCTTCCTGCTTCACGCGCTCACGTGTGGTGAAATAATGGGCAAAGCTGCCTACGATACATACAACACCCATAACGATGGCCGCATAGAAGAAAGCATTCTTGCCGGGGTCACCGGGGATGATATTGCCGGCATCGTCAAGGCCGCCAAACAAATCAAGCAGCGGATACATCGCCACTGCACCGATGGCGCTGCCTACGCAGCCGCCTAAGTTACGGGCCACATTGATGGCGCGGCGGTCTTCGTCCCGGTTCGTCGCAAGGCTGCCCATAGAATTATAGGGAATGGCCGCAAAGGTGTTAAACAGCTCAAACAGGAAGTAAATTGCCATCGCAATAGCCAGCTTGATGCCGTAAGCCACGTCAAAGCAGGTAAACATCAAAACCACAGTGATCGCCCAAGGCACTGCGCACCACAGGGCAAAGGGGCGCACCTTTTCGCCACCCTTAAACTTATGGTTGACCGCCCAGAAGCCTACCAGCGGGTCATTGACAGCATCCCAAACAATGCCAACGGCAGTAATAATGCCGGCGTGGGCAATGCTGATGCCCATAACATTGGTCAGGAAGAACAGATAAAATAGATCCTTAAAGTTAAAGACCACGTTACTGGCGGTGGAGAAGGTGGCAAATCCCAATTTTTCAAGGATACCTACCTTAGGGGTCAAGCGGGTGGGTGCAGACATAATAACGTCCTCTCTTTCTTGTAAATACAGTTGTCATTATAACACGGACATTTCGAAAGCGCAACCGTATATTTCTAAAATAAAGAATTTAGTTTGACGATACAAAAAAACGGTGATATACTTTTTGTAGAATAAAGTATGGAGGTATCTTTATGACCGTTTTGTATATGATCCTCGCTCTCATTGCAGCGCTGCTGGCAGCCCTGCTCATTAATACCGCCCTGCAGACCCGGAGCGCACGGAAACTGGAGGGTCAGCACCCTACGTTTACTGATGCAGAATTGGAAATTTACGGCAAAACCTTCTCCCGGATGCTGCAGAGCGCCACCGTATCTGTAAAAGACGGTTATGATGACACGGAGTTTGCGAAACTGCGCGCCGTTGTGGAGGAGGACTTCCCACTGCTGCACCAAAAGGCAGAGCAGCTACTCCTCAGCAACGACTGCTGGCTGTATAAGATTCCCGGCAAAAACCATAATCGCAATATTCTTTTAATGTCCCACCACGATGTGGTGGCGGCGGACACTGACTGGACAATGCCCGCTTTTGATGGCATCATCCGGGACGGAAAGGTCTACGGCCGCGGCGCGGCAGACACCAAGGGCTCTCTGTGCGCCATCCTTTTTGCCGCGGAAGAAATGCTCCGCGCCGGCGTAACGCCTCCGGTGAATTTCTACATCGCATCCTCTCACAACGAGGAGCTTGGCGGTGACGGTATGCCTGCTATTTTAGAGCACTGCCGTAAGAACAACATCGCTTTTGAAGTAATTCTGGACGAGGGTGGCGCCATCGTCGAGCCTCCCATCGCCGGGATGAACTGCGAAATGTGTGCAATGGTGGCCGTTCACGAAAAAGGTCGCCTAAAACTCCGCTGCACCGCCCAAAATGAGAGCAGTCATGTAAGCCTCACCGCCTTTAAGGGCAACCCTGTGGAGCGTATGTCCCAGTTCATTCAGGAGATTACCGGTAAGAACATCTTTATCCGCCGTCTGCATCACGAGACCCGGGAGATGTTTGCCGCCCTTGCTCCCTACTGCGGTCTTCCAATGCGGATCCTGTTTTCCAATTTGTGGCTCTTTGGCGGGCTGCTGACGAAAATTCTCCCCAAACTCAACGCTACTGCCGGCGGTATGGTTGGCACCACCTGCAATTTCCAAGAAATTCAGGGTAGTGTCACAAGCAAGGTCTGCACCGCCTCTGTGATGCTTCGCAATATCAACGAAGAAGATCTGAAAACCGACTATGCCGCCTTCAAGGCAGTCGCCGACAAGTACGGCATCACCCTGGAAACCGAACGGGATGAATATTACGGTCCTGCAGATATGACATCTCCCGCCTACAGCTATACAATGGACTGCATTGCAAAAATCTTCCCCCGCTTCCCCGCAGCGCCTTACATTCTGCCTGCCGGTACAGACGCTTGGCGGCTGACCCCCATCTGTAACTGCGTGCTGCGCTTTGCCCCCACCAGAATGAGTAAGCAGCAGCTTGGCTCCATCCACGCAGCAGACGAAAACTTAGACATCTCCGCAGTAGCCGAAGCCGCCGCCTTTTATAAGTATTTTGTAGAGAATTACCGCTAAAATGCTCCACTTATATTGTCATTGCCACGACCCCTCTGCGGATTACGCAGAGGGGTCGTGGCAATCTCCCGGTAGGCACCTCGCGGAACGGATAAATCCGTTCCCTACAACATCTTTCTCGGACATCCTAAATCCTTACAATGAAAACAATCCACATTGCCTATCGCAAGACAGCACAGCATATAATCGCATTCATCACAGCAGCATTCGATCCCCGGGTGTTCCCCGTTCCCAAGGCAGTCTTTCCCGCCATTGCCCGGCGTTAAAACAATTCCGGTTATATCTATAATCATATAAACCACCTCATTGCATAGTATATGTTATCATTATATAATGTATTAGTCTATATGTAATTAGAGAAACTAAGATATTATCTCATTAAAACATAAGTCACGGGAGAATATCTTATGATAAAACTAAATGCGTTGGCATTGTTAGAAAAACAAGGCAAAACGAAGTATTGGCTTTATAAACAACTCGGTATGAGCTATCAAAACTTCAGCAGAATGATCAACAACGAAACAAAATCCATTCAGTATGATAATATTGAGGCTATGTGCCTGTTGCTCAACTGCACCCCAAACGAACTGCTCGTCATTACGGAAGATTAACTAAGCTTTCAACTCGATTATACTCCTCTCCCCCCGCAAAATTTGTCGAATATACAACGATCCGCCAACCTTGCAATCAGGCTGGCGGTTTGCTATACTAAATGGCAGAAAGGTGGTGTTTTCTGTGGCAGAATATGAGCTTGTGCGGGAGATCAAAAATTTATGCCCCAATAATCAGATGCGGGATGTGTTCTTTGAAGAGATCGAAACCGGCGACCCTGTAAATTATGTAAACCAGTTTCTCAAAGGGAATGCCGTCTCCCTTTCCTCGGAAAGAAAAGAAGACGGCACGGTGATCGTTCACGCCGATTGCGACGGACTGATCCAAAAATTCATTTTTACACCGGTGTAACAGCCTTGCCGGAAATCAGCCGCCGCACGCCCCGGTATGCCCAGTAAGCGCCGGTGGTAAAGAGAATATCCATTACGGTCACACACAGCACATAGAAGATTTTTGCCACCAATGTGCCGGTGACTGCTTCAACCGCCTGCCGGAGGGCTTCCAAGGGCGGAATGTTGCACTGATAAAAGTTATTATAATTGGTTTCCAGCAACTGGGCAGCAGTCGCGGACACCGCACAGAAGCAAAGAATAAATACAATAACCGCCTTTACCTCACCCTTTTTGGCAGGCGTGTGCAGATTTAGCGTGGGGATCAGCAAAAATCCCAGCATAATGAGGATATGTACGGTTACCGTATGGAAATCCAGAAAGTTCCTGAAATAATCCCGCACATTCCAGTCTCCGAAGATCAGATTGGGATAGATGATCATCATAATAAATTCCGCACCGCACAGCGCCGCGGTAATACCGCCTACCTTATCCATATGCTTACCGCGATAAAAAGCCATCACCGGCAGCATAAAAATAAACAGGGAACAATAGTGCAGCGGAATGTGGTACAGATCATAGCCCTTAGAGAAGGAAACGATCTGCTTGCCGATCTCCAAAAGGACGACCAGCACAGAAAGGATCTTCATCGGGAGCATACGGGTCTCAAAATTTTTCTTGCCGATGGTAACGCGAAGCACCCAGCAAAGCAGGAGCATAACTGCCAGCGAGGGCAGTACGGTAATGGCGTGTTCTTTTGTCCAAAGCTGCATAACAAAATCTCCTCTTTTATATTTCTTCCATTTTAACAAATTATTAATAATTTTGCAACTATTTTTTAACGGAGCTGCTATGATTTACCAAAATATTGTTCCGGGCAGCTTTCTGTCCCGGCCAAACCGCTTCATTGCCCACATTGAAATTGACGGCAAGGACACCGTCTGCCATGTAAAAAACACCGGCCGCTGCAAGGAGCTTTTGCCTCCCGGTGCATCGGTCTGGTGTGAAAGGTCGGATAATCCTACCCGGAAAACCCAGTACGATCTCATTGCCGTCCAAAAAGGATCACGGCTTATCAATATGGACGCCCAAGCTCCCAACAAGGCCGCCCACGTGTGGCTCGCAGGCGGCGGTCTTGGCGCAATCGAAAACCTCCGGGCGGAGACTACCTACGGAAGCTCCCGGTTCGATTTCTCCTTTGAAAAGGGCGGAAAAAGGTGCTTTTTAGAGGTAAAAGGCGTTACATTGGAAAAGGACGGTGTTTGCGCTTTCCCTGACGCGCCCACGGAGCGGGGGGCCAAACACCTGCGGGAGCTAACCGCTCTGGCAAAAGAGGGCTTTGGCACGTATGTGCTTTTTGTTATCCAAATGTCCGATGTTCTCTATCTCCACCCTAACGACAGCACCGACCCGGCATTTGGTGCAGCCCTCCGGGAAGCGGCCAAAGCAGGCGTGCAAATCCTTGCTATGGACTGCCTTGTAACCCCGGACAGCATGACCATCCAAAACCCCGTAGAGGTAAAATTATAAAGGCTGAAAAAGGCCCCCTTGTGTAAAGGGGGCTCCGCAAAGCGGTGGGGGATTGATACAACCCCTCCGTCAAAAATCAAAGATTTTTGCCACCTCCCCTTACACAGGGGAGGCTTTATACGGTTTTCAATATTTCTTCCAGCTCGGTGATGCTCTTGATCTCAAAATCCGGTTTGTTTTCCGGCGGGGCTGTCTTTCCCTTGGGATTGACCCAGCAGGTGTAGATACCTGCATTTTTGCCGCCACGGATGTCGGAGCTGAGACTGTCACCTACGATCATCGCTTTCTTACGGTCAAAGCCCTCGATCCGGGCAAAACAGGCGTCAAAATAGGCTTTATCCGGCTTATTTGCTCCCATTTCTTCCGAAATAAAAATGTTCTCAAACAGCGGTGCAAGGTTTGCGCTGGTGATGCGGCTCTCCTGCACCCGCCCGGCACCATTGCTGGCAAGGTAGAGCCTATGCTTTTTTGAAAGTGCCTTGACCGCATTCTCAGCACCGGGCAAAAAGTAGTGACCCTCGGAGAGATGATCCATATATTTTTCTGCCGTCTCTTTGGGATCAGCCGATACATCCAAGGCGTCAAAAAGTTCTTTGAAGCGGTGCCAAATGAGCTTTTCCCGTGTAATTTCTCCCTTTTCCAGCATTTTCCAATGCCGGAGATTGATCTTACTGTACAGCGCGCAATTTTCTTCCGTAGGTTCTACGCCCGTACCCAGGAAGGTCTTGCGGATAGCCACCGATTCCTGCATATGAAAATCCAAAATCGTATCGTCTAAATCAAGAAACAGAAATTCAATCACCGTTTTTTCTCCTTACAATGGCATTGGCAATATCGGCAAACTGGGCGATAGAAAGGGTCTCGCCCCGGACGGCTGCAGGTAAGCCGCAAAAATCGATGATCTCTCCTGCTTCGCTCTTTCCCAGCTCCGGGAAGCCGGAAGCAAGACCGTTCTGGAGCGTCTTTCTGCGCATAGCAAAGCTGGCGCGCACCACCCGGAAAAACACCTTTTCGTCCAGTATCTCCCAAGGCTTTTCTTTTCTGGTTTTCAGAGTAATGACCGCAGAGGTGACTTTCGGCTGAGGCAGGAAGCACCCGGCAGGCACATCAAACAGAAGCTCCGGTCGGGCATAGTACTGGCAGAACACGGTAAACGCGCTGTAATCTGCCGTGCCCGGCTTTGCCGCGATCCGCTGGGCAACCTCTTTTTGCACCATTACCGTAACACTTTCAAAGCATTCCGCCTCCAAAAGGGCGGACAAAATAGGAGAGGTAATATAGTACGGCAAATTGGCGCAGGCCATAGGCCGCAGGCCGGCAAATTTCTCTTTCACCAAGGATGCCACATCTTGCTTTAATACATCATCCCAAATAATTTCCAAATTATCAAACTGGCCAACAGTCAGCTCCAAAATCGGCTTTAACCGCTGATCCAGCTCTACCGCGCAGACCTTTTTCGCCCGCAGGCAAAGCTGCTGGGTCAACGGGCCGATGCCCGGGCCGATCTCCAAAACACCGGCGGTCTCGTCCACGCCTGCGTCCTCTGCGATCCGCTCCGGCACCCACCGGGAGATGAGGAAATTCTGTCCCTTTGCTTTAGAAAAATGAAAACCGTGCTCCGAAAGGAGCGGCTTCATAATGTGAATATCACAAACATCGATCATAGTCTATCCGCCTTTCTGCGCCTATTATATCACCTTTTTATGCCCTTTTCAACTGTCTTCGGGGATTGACACAAGGCCAAAACTGTGCTATATTTTTTGTGTTACAGGCTGTGAAAAAGACACATCCCCCTTGTAAGCTGCCCAGAGAGGAGCCGGTTTTGGTGCGACGGCTCTGCATCCCTGCAACGGAGATACCACTTTTGAGCTGAAGATCGGAAATGGTCTTCCGGGTGCGCCCGTTAAAGCGTCAATGAGTGGCGAAGCAATTCGCAACCAGGGTGGAACCGTGGAATACTTTTGTATCCCACCCCTGATTTTTCAGGGGTGGGTATCTTTATACCTTTCCCCAAGAAACTGCAGGGCGGGGGGCTTGCTCCCACCGTCGAGAACCCATAGGAGGAATATAAAATGGAAAACGAAAACCTGTACACCTTTGAAAACCCCGAGTATCGCAAGACCTTTTGGCACACCAGCTCCCACGTGATGGCGCAAGCTGTCAAGCGGCTGTGGCCCGAGGTGCAGCTTGCCATCGGCCCCGCCATTGACGAGGGCTGGTACTACGACTTTGACGCGCCCTTTACCTTTACGCCCGAACATCTTTCCCAAATCGAAAATGAAATGAAGAAGATCGTCAAGGAGCGTATCCGCATCGAGCGCAGCGAGCTGCCCCGGGCTGAAGCACTGGCTTGGGCAGATGCCCACAACGAGCCCTACAAGCGGGAGCTGATCGAAGACCTGCCCGAGGGCGAGGCCATCTCTTTCTACACCCAAGGCGATTTTACCGACCTGTGCGCCGGTCCTCACCTTGACCACACCGGAAGACTCCGCCACAACGGCTTCAAGCTGACCAAGTCCTGCGGTGCATACTGGCGTGGAGATTCTAACCGCAAGATGCTCCAGAGAATTTACGGCATTGGCTTCCCCAGTAAGGACGAACTGGATGCTTACCTTGAAAAGCAGGCCGAAGCGCTGAAGCGGGATCACAACAAGCTGGGCCGCGAGCTGGAGTTCTTCACCACCGTGGAAGAGATCGGTCAGGGTCTGCCCGTTTTGCTGCCCAAGGGTGCCCGTGTCATTCAGACTCTGCAGCGCTGGGTGGAGGACGAGGAGCAGGAGCGAGGCTATCTGCTTACCAAAACCCCGCTTATGGCAAAGAGCGATCTTTATAAAATTTCCGGCCACTGGGATCACTATCTGGATGGTATGTTCGTACTGGGCGATCCCCAGGACGAAACCAAGGAGTGCTTTGCGCTGCGTCCTATGACCTGTCCCTTCCAGTATCAGGTCTATCTCAACCGTGCCCGTTCCTACCGCGACCTGCCCATGCGCTTAGGCGAGACCTCCACTCTCTTCCGTAACGAGGATTCCGGCGAAATGCACGGCCTCATCCGTGTCCGCCAGTTTACTATTTCCGAGGGTCACCTGGTTCTCCGTCCCGATCAGCTCAAGGAAGAGTTTAAAGGCTGCTTGGATCTTGCTAAGTACTGTCTGGACACCGTGGGTATGCTGGAAAACTGTACCTTCCGCTTCTCCCAGTGGGATCCTGCTCGCGCCGGCGTCAAATACGAAGGCACTGCCGAGCAATGGGAGACCGCCCAAGCCGTTATGAAGGATATCCTCGACGAGCTGAATGTAGAATACACCATTGGCATCGATGAAGCTGCTTTCTACGGCCCTAAGCTGGACATCCAGTATAAGAACGTTTTTGGCAAGGAAGACACCATCGTCACCATTCAGATCGATATGCTGCTGGCGCAGAAGTTCGGTATGGAATATACCGACTCTGACGGGCAGAAGAAGACACCCTATATCATCCACCGCACCTCGCTCGGCTGCTACGAGCGGACACTGGCATACCTTATCGAGCGTTATGCCGGCGCATTGCCTCTGTGGATGATGCCTACGCAGGTCAAAGTGCTGCCCATCACCGACCGGACACACGCGTATGCAAACGAACTGGTTGCGAAATTGGATGCTGTGGGCATCCGCGCAGAAAGCGATTGCCGCAGCGAGAAGCTGGGCTATAAGATCCGGGAAGCACAGCTGGAGAAGATCCCCTATATGCTGGTTGTGGGCGACCGGGATATGGAAAACGGCACTGTCTCCGTCCGTACCCGCGGCGGCGAGGACTTGGGCGCAATGACCCCTGACGAGTTTGTTGCTAAGTGCCTGCTGCAGATCGCAAGTAAGTCTAAGGAAGTTTAATAAGTAAAACCGGCATCGTGCGATGCCGGTTACTTTTATACCTTTTGCTTCTTTTTGCTACGCAGTATTTGGGGCAAGTAGACAATGCTCAAATAAACCGCCAAAACAGGCACAATCATATACACTGCGGTGATTTTTTCGGTGATTTTTTTCGCAAAAAAGATTTGCTTATTTGGAATTTTGTGGTATTATTACAATGTATGATTATATGCCTTTTGAAGAGATTAGAGGCGTTAAAAGCGCAATATGTAGGAATTTTAAGGAGTTAAACTATGATCACAGTCAGTAATTTAGGTATGCAGTTCGGCGGTCAGTGGTTGTTTCAGCACGTAGAGCTGCAATTCTTGCCCGGCAACTGCTACGGTATCATCGGTGCCAACGGCGCGGGCAAGTCTACCTTCCTGCGGCTTCTTAGCGGAGAGTTAGAGTCTACGGCGGGCAGTATTTTTGTAGATCCGGAGAAACGGGTATCTGTCTTAAAGCAGAATCAGAACGCCTATGACGAGTATACAGTTATGGATACGGTCATTATGGGCAATCAGCATCTTTACGATATTATGAAAGAAAAGGATGCTATTTACGAAAAGGCAGATTTCACCGATGAGGACGGTATGCGCGCCTCGGAGCTGGAGGTGGAGTTTGCGGAAATGGGCGGATGGGAAGCGGAGAGCGATGCCTCCCGTCTGCTGCAGGGTCTGGGCATCGGTACAGAGCTGCACTACGACATTATGGGCACTGTTGACCCCAGACTGAAGGTTAAAGTGCTGCTGGCGCAGGCACTGTTCGGCAATCCCGACATCGTTATGCTGGACGAGCCTACCAATAACTTAGACATTGAAGCCATCAACTGGCTGGAGGATTTCCTGCTGGATTTTCCCGGGATGGTCATCGCCGTGTCCCACGACCGGCACTTCCTTAACACGGTCTGCACCCACACCGTAGATATCGACTACGGCAAGATCAAGATGTATGTGGGTAACTACGACTTCTGGTACGAGTCCTCCCAGATGGTGCAGGCGATGATCCGCAATAAGAACAAGAAAAATCAGGAAAAGATCGAGGAGCTGCAGCTATTCATTCAGCGGTTCTCTGCCAACAAGAGCAAGGCAAAGCAGGCAACTGCCCGCCGTAAGCTGCTGGATAAGCTGACAGTTGAAGAAATGCCCTGCTCTACCCGCCGCTATCCCTTCGTTGGCTTCATGCCCGAACGGGAACTGGGCAAGGACATTCTGACTGTTAAGGATGTTTCCGTCACCGTGGACGGTGTGAAGCTGCTGGATAAGGTCTACTTCTCCGTAGGCAAGAACGATAAGATCGCCTTTGTCGGTGAAAATGAGAAGGCCCAGACCGCTCTGTTCCAGATCCTCATGGGCGAGTTGGAGCCGGACGAGGGCAGCATCAAGTGGGGCGTTTCCACTGTGCGCAGCTACCTGCCCA
>JAZSDE010000133.1:0-17700 GCA_045531015.1 Faecousia sp. | reverse complement strand
TTTTTTGAATAATTTGCTCTTAGCAATTTATTACTCAAGAATTTCGTTGGCTGTTTCTTTCGCTTTCGCTTAAACAATCCATTACTTTGTTGTTCAAGGTGTTTGTTCGTCTTTGCGTTATTCAATTTACAAGGTACATCCTGCCACCCTCCCGCAGCTTGTGCTCCGTTCATCAGACAGCTTGCATATGATACCACTCAAAACCCCATTTGTCAAGGGCTTTTTTTGAAAAATTTCAAGCTTTTTTTATTGTTTTTTTAGAGAATCAAAATCTTGTATTTTCCCGTTTATTTCGCCACAAAATGCAGTTCTCATTTCCCTTTTCAGCGGGGAGAAATATTCTGTGAAATATCTCCAAGGGCATCGGCCGCATCCATAATGCCATCCTCCGTTTTAGCGAGATCACCGAGAGAGAACATCCCGCACAGCTTGCCGTTTTCCACTACCGGAAGTCTGCGCACCTGCTGCCGTCCCATCAGGTGCGCCGCCACACCTGCGTCCATATCCGGCCCCACCGTCAGCACCTGCCCGGTCATTACCTCTCGAACCTTTGTTTCCTTTGGAAGTTTGTTAGCTGCAAGGCAGCGAGTCACCAAATCCCGGTCTGTGACCATTCCGCAGATCTGTCCCCGGTCATTGCATACCGGCAGAACGCCTACATTATGATTTGTCAGCTTCCTTGCCGCCACTTCCACGCTTTCCTCCGGGTGGATCCCCACGACCTGCGCTGTCATAAGTTCCCTTACTTTCATATCCTTACCTCCTTTTGGAGGGATTATGTCCCAGTGTCTTGGCTTTTATTCATCGTTATTATATAATAATGTAAGAATTTCCTGCGAAAACGGTAGTATATAAGTGAAGGGAGGAATGGCATATGGATGATGTACACATCCTTAATCTTCTGTGGGAGCGCTCCGAGGAAGCTCTGCCTATCCTACAGCGGCGCTTTGGCCTTCGTCTTTACCGCACCGCTTACAACATCCTCGGCAATCACCCGGACTCCGAGGAAGCTGTAAACGACGCACTCCTTGCGTTATGGAATACAATTCCTCCTGAGAGGCCGCAACCGCTGGAGGGCTACGTCTACCGCACAGGCAGAAATATCGCGCTAAAAAAGCTCCGTTTTCAATCTGCGCAGAAACGAAGCAGCCAGTACGATCTTTCGCTGGACGAGCTGGCAGGCGCACTCCCGGATAATTCTATGCAGGAGGAATTGGACGCCCGCGCCCTCGGTCAGGCCATTGACCGTTTTCTCTCCTCCCTTTCCGACGAAAACCGGGCGCTCTTTCTGCGGCGCTATTGGTTTGGCGACAAGGTGCGAAGCATCGCCAAAGACTTTCACCTCACAGAAAATGCCGCCACCGTCCGTCTTTCCCGGCTGCGGGAGCAATTAAAAGACTATTTATATAAGGAGGGTTTTTTCAATGGACCGTAATACATTGGAAAAAGCGCTGTCTCATATCAGCAGCCAGCATATTGCCAACGCCGCAAAAGCAAAGCGCCGCAGGCCTTACTGGATCGCCGTTACCGCTGCCGCCACCGCAGCCGCTATTTTAGCGCTGGTGCTGGTGCAGACCGCTCTGCCAAAACCTACATTTTCCATTGCATCTAACACGGCGCGCATCGCTGCCTCTCTACGAAACGTTAATTCCCCTTTGCGAGCGGACTACGAGACAGAAGACGCCTTTCAGTCTGCTCTGGAAAGCCACCTCTCTTTACAAAAGGCAAGGCGTGCACAAAAAGACAACGCTTTGGACGGATTGGCTTCTTTCTTTACAGAAGGCTCTGCCGTTTTCCTATCCGGAGAAGAAAACACACTTTGGTCACCGGTAAGTGCTTATATGAGTCTTGCCTCTCTGGCAGAGCTCTCCTCCGGCAGATCCCAACGCCAAATCCTAAGGCTCCTTGGCGTAAACAATACCAACACCTTGCGTAAGCAAGTCGCCGCTGTTTTTGAGAGCACCTATGCCGACAAAGGCAAAGATGTTAGCAAATTAGCAACCTCTCTCTGGTTTCAGGAAGGCATTTCCTATCAGGACGACAAAATAGATGCGCTTGTCCATGACCATTATGCCTCCGTTTACAGCGGTGTTTTGGGAAGTACCGAAACCCAGCAGGCTATCACCGCCTGGGTCAACGAAAACACCGGCGGTCTTTTGTCGGATTATCCTCCCAGCCAGCTAACTAGTGATGCTGTTTTTGCACTCTATTCCACCATATATTTCCAATCCCAATGGAAAGATGATTTTGACGCAAAACTCAATATTTCCGACATCTTCCATTCCCCCACCGGTGACCGGACTGTCACCTATATGCGCAATGCCGCCCGTATGACTTATTATCGGGGTGACAATTTCGGTGCGATCTGTCTTCCTCTGGAAAATGGCGGCAATATGTGGTTTATCCTTCCGGATAAAAGCGCCACATCACAGGATGTTTTAAGCAGGGGGCAATATATAGATATGGTGCTATCTCAGGACTGGGAGAACAAGCAAACTGTCATAGCCCATCTTACAATCCCCAAGTTTGATGTGGTCGAGAAAAAAAGCTTAAAGGACGGATTGATGCAATTAGGTGTCACTGACATTTTCTCCGCCGAAAAAGCCAACTTTTCTGCGCTGCGCAGCGCACTTCCCGCTTTTGCAGGCACCATTGAGCAAGCTTCCCGTGTGCAAATTGATGAGGAGGGCGTTACCGGTGCTTCCTATACAGAAATCATTTATATGGGATCCGTTCCACCCTCTAACACTCCCGATATTATTGATTTTGTTTTAGACCGTCCCTTCCTGTTTGTTGTGGAAAAGGACAACATTCCGCTCTTTACCGGTGTCGTAAACAACCCCTAAGCAAAGAAAAACGCTGTCCCGCTGAGCGCGGGACAGCAATTTTTTTATTTCTGTTTGTATGTGGAAAGGAAATCCCGCAGGCCCTCGCAGGCATCCTCCAGCACCTCGATGCGAGGCAAATAGACCACGCGGAAGTGATCCGGCTCTTTCCAGTTAAAGCCACTGCCCGGCACGATCAGCACCCGCTTTTCCCGGAGGAAATCCAAGGCAAACTGTTGGTCGTCCACAATATTAAACTTCTTGATGTCCAATTTAGGAAATGCGTAGAAGGTAGCCTTTGGCTTTACAACAGAAATGCCGGGAATATCATTGAGCGCCTTATAAACGAACTCTCTCTGCTCATAGATCCGTCCGCCCGGAACGATATACTCGTTGACGCTCTGGTAGCCACCCAGTGCCGTCTGGATAATAGACTGTCCGGGCACATTGGAGCAAAGGCGCATATTCGACAGCATATTGATGCCTGCCATATAGTCCTTGGCTATTTCCTTATTGCCGGAGAGGATCATCCAGCCAACCCGGAAGCCACAAGCCATATGGGACTTGCTGAGGCCGCTGAAGGTAACACAGAACAGATCAGGCGCAAGGGATGCGGTAGAGATATGCTCCAAGCCGTCCATAACAAGACGGTCATACATCTCGTCGGAAAATAGTATCAGCTCGTGCCGACGGGCAACATCCACTAATTGCTCCAAAATCTCCTTGGGATACAGCGCACCGGTGGGGTTGTTGGGGTTAATGATGACAAGCGCCTTCGTTTTGGAGGTAACTTTGCTTTCAATATCCTTAATGTCGGGATACCACTCCGACTGCTCATCGCAGATGTAATGTACTGCCTTGCCGCCGGCAAGATTGGTACAAGCCGTCCAC
This sequence comes from Faecousia sp., assembly GCA_045531015.1. Taxonomy (GTDB): domain Bacteria; phylum Bacillota; class Clostridia; order Oscillospirales; family Oscillospiraceae; genus Faecousia. Next base: position 13,984 of record JAZSDE010000133.1, on the reverse strand, counting down.
AGCGGATAGTCCGGGGAGGGCACCAAAACCTCGTCACCATTGTTAAGCAGTGCGTTCAGGGAAAGCTGAATCAGCTCGCTGGCACCGTTGCCGGTGTAGATATCCTTCATCGTCACGTTCGGGATCTTCTTAATCTGGGCATACTGCATAATGGCCTTTCGGGCCGCAAAAATGCCGCGAGAGTCGGAATACCCCTGGGAATGGACAATATTGTCCCGCATATCCTGAATAACCTCCTCAGGCGCATTGAAGCCAAAAGGCGCAGGATTGCCGATATTCAGTTTCAGAATCCGCATACCGCGCTCTTCCATCCGCGTAGCTTCCTCCAATACGGGGCCACGGACGTCGTAGAGCACATGCTCCAGCTTATCTGCCTTTCCGAAGGTTCTCATTAGAATTCACACTTCTTTTCGATATAATTCTTAAGTTCGCTGATGGGGATGCGCACCTGCTCCATAGTATCGCGGTCGCGGATGGTAACGCAGTCATCGGCAGGGGTATTGTCATCGCCCACAGTCTGGAAGTCCACGGTGATGCAAAGAGGTGTGCCGATCTCGTCCTCGCGGCGGTAACGCTTGCCGATAGAGCCGGCATCGTCAAAGTCCACCATGAAGTACTTGCGCAGCTCCTTATAGATCTCCTCTGCCTTGGGAGAAAGCTTCTTGGAGAGGGGCAGGATGGCCGCCTTGAAGGGAGCCAGCGCCGGGTGCAGGCGGAGCACTGTACGGACATCGTCCTTGCCGTTCTTGTCCTGACCTACAACTTCCTCGTCATAAGCCTCGCACAGGAATGCCAGTGCTACACGGTCACAGCCCAGAGAAGGCTCGATTACATAGGGAATGTAGTGCTCGTTGCGCTCCTGATCGAAATAGGTCAGCTTCTTGCCGGAAGCCTCCTGATGGCGACCCAGATCATAGTCGGTACGGTCAGCGATGCCCCACAGCTCGCCCCAGCCATTGCCGAAGGGGAACTGATACTCAATATCGGTGGTAGCCCGGGAATAGAAAGCCAGCTCTGCGGGATCGTGGTCACGGAGCCGCAGGGAGTCTTCCTTAATACCCAAGCTCAGCAGCCAGTTCTTGCAGAAATCTTTCCAGTAGGCAAACCACTCCAGATCCGTGCCGGGCTGGCAGAAGAACTCGCACTCCATCTGCTCAAATTCACGGGTGCGGAAGGTAAAGTTGCCGGGAGTGATCTCGTTACGGAAAGCCTTACCTACCTGACATACACCGAAAGGCAGCTTCTTACGGGTGGTACGCTGAATATTATCAAAGTTGACGAAAATGCCCTGAGCAGTTTCCGGACGCAAGTACGCCACAGAGGAGGAATCCTCGGTAACACCGATCTTGGTCTGGAACATCAGGTTAAAATTACGGATAGAGGTAAAGTGATGCTTGCCGCAGACGGGGCAGACCACATCCTCGTGCTCTTCGATAAAGGCATTCATCTCCTTGGTGTCCATAGCGTCCACATTGACGAGCTTGCCGGACTCGGAAGCAGAGATCAGCTGGTCAGCGCGCTGACGGGAGCCACAGCCCTTGCAGTCTACCAAAGGATCGGAGAAAGAGCCTACGTGGCCGGTGGTGACCCAAGTGGTAGGATTCATAATAATGGCGGCGTCCAAGCCTACATTATAGTCAGATTCCTGCACAAATTTCTTCAGCCAAGCCTTCTTGACGTTATTCTTAAACTCTACACCCAAAGGGCCGTAGTCCCAGGAGTTTGCAAGGCCGCCGTAAATTTCGGAGCCGGCATAGACATAGCCACGGCTTTTGCAGAGATTCACGATCATATCCAATGTCTTTTCGCTGTTTTTCATCTTTTTATTCCTCCGAACAGATTGTAAAAGGTATTATAGCGAGTTTTCCTTATAAAATCAAGGATTTTCCCCGGAATCGTATACATTTTCCGGACCCAAGTCCTTTGCCATCCGCGTGTACACACGTTCACCAAGCTCGGCGGTATTCATTGCCTTCACTTCGTCCGCCGGGATGACCTCCAACAGCTTCAGCTTTACATAGCCACCCTTCAGCTTAAACAGGCTTTTCATAGACTCCTGCGTGCCCTGAATGGTGCAGACCACCACCGGCACATTGGCCTTTTGGGCGATCTTGAAGACACCGTTGCGGAAATGGCGCAGTTTACCGTCCAAGCTGGTGTAGCCCTCCGGGAATACACCGATGGACACCTGATCTTCTTTAATTAACTGAATGCAGCGCAAAATAGTTTTCAGCGCCTCCCGGTCATTTTCCCGGTTGATGGGCTGGCACAAAATTTTACGCTGAATTTGGCCTACCAATGGCTTTTTGTCATTTTCCCGCTTGGAGATAAAGGCCAATGTGCTTTCATAGAAGCTGTAAAACAGCACCACCGGGTCTAAATCGGATATGTGATTGCACACCAGTAAAAAGCGGGTGTCCGTGGGCGTTTTCTCCAAGCCTTCGGTGTCGACCTTCAATCCAAGAACGGTTTTAATGGCATCGATGTACAAATAAGTCATTGTGCGATAGAACTTACTGTCTTTCTCAGGCAGAACTTTCATGTCCACCACCGCGCAGGCGATACACAAAAAGGCAGCCGCCAGTAATACTGCCAGCAGTATACCACCAAAAAAACTAAGGGGCAACAGGTACAGCCAGCTCAAATCCAGAAACGCATCCGCGCCCAGACAAACGCCCAAAGAAAAACCGCCGCCAGAGAGCAGACACAATAAAATCAGCATATTTTTTCCTCCATAGGATATATTTCCTCCTATTATACTCCCAACTTATCCTCTTGCCAAGTGTATTTTTTACAAAAGTACTGGAAATTGTAAATATATGCTGATATAATAGTCCCATTATGTAGGAGGATATCCGTATGAAACAACGAATTTGGGAATTGGATGTTGCCCGCGGCATCTGTCTGCTCTTTATGCTCTATGGACATATTGTTTATGATGTGGTCTATTTATTTGCGCTTGCGCCGCTGAACGATGGCGGTGTTTTTGACTGGGCGGTTATACACATCGGCCCTACTTTCATCATCATTTCCGGCATCTGCGCCACATTGGGAAAGCATCCCGTAAAACGAGGACTCTTGGTCTTTGGCTGCGGAATGCTCGTCACAGTTGTCACCTGCGGTATGTATATACTGGGCTTTGCCGATAAAAGCCTTGTGATCTATTTTGGCGTTTTGCACTGTATCGGCATTTGTATGCTCCTTCGCCCCCTTTTCAAGAAGCTGCCTTATTGGGTGCTCATCCCTGTGGGTCTGGCCATCATCTTTGCAAAGGACTTGGTGCAAGGCATCCACGCAGACACCTATCTTCTGCTACCGTTGGGCATTTATCCTCGGTTCTTTGCCACCTCTGACTATTTCCCGCTCATTCCCTGTCTCGGTTATTTCCTCATCGGCAGCGGTTTAGGACAGCTGCTGTACAAGAACAAAAAGAGCCTTCTCCCTGATCCCAAGTTCTTCCCCTTTAACGCGCTTGGTTTTCTGGGTCGTCACTCCCTCCTGATCTACCTTGTTCACCAACCCGTTATTGCCGCCTGCGTGTTTATCGTATCTCTCTTTGTTTAGGAGCTTTGTATGAAACGGCGTTTTAACTCTCTTCCTATTGTTCTGTTTTCTCTGCTGTCCGGTCTTCTCGGCTTGGGACTGCAATTTTGGCTCCAGAAAACCGGCATTGACCAAGACGGTCTGCTGATTCCGGGGCATCCCGCCACCTATCTTTTGTTAGGTCTTTCCGTTTGTGTGCTGCTGATCCTTTTCTATATCGCCACCGGCGTTCCCAAGGATATGCATTACAGCGAGCTTGCCAAAGGGCAAAAGTATGCCACTGCCGGCTGCTTTTTCGGCATCAGCGGCATTTTGGTGACCTTGCTGTTCGGGCAGCTATCTGACGCCACCGCCGCGCTGTGTGTTATCGGCGCTGCCGCTTTACTATTGCAGATTTATGTGCAGAAGAATAAGGCTTTGCGTTTTTGGGTCAGCTGCGGCATAGCGGTCTTTTTGCTGCTCCTGCCACTGAGCCAATACCCTGCTTGGTGCGTGGAGACACAGATGCAAAGCTACGCCTATCTTCTGCTGTCTACACTGTTTCTTATGCTGGCCGCTTATCACCGTACAGAGGGTGAATTGGGCATTTTCCATTGCAAGCGCATAGTCTTTTTCCACTGCGCCGCTATTTATTTCGGCATCACCTGCGCCACTTCTTCGCTGGGCTTTTTGACTGCCGGACTGGCGCTTTGGTGTGCCTTTGATCTTCTGCGCCTGCAGCCGGTAGTGCATATCCGTATGGCGCTTCCCGAAACGGTCTCTAAATGCATCCGCACCCTTACCGATGCCGGTTACCCCGCTTATGCGGTAGGCGGCTGCGTCCGAGACACCCAACTTGGGGAGCCGGTACAGGATTATGATCTATGCACCTCCGCAACGCCTGACCAAATCGCAAATATCTTCTCCCAGCATCATCTCATTCGCGCCGGCGAGAAGCACGGCACCATCGGTGTGGTGATCGACGGCACTGTTTATGAAATTACCACCTTCCGCTCGGAGGGAGAATATAAAGACAGCCGCCACCCGGACTGGGTCTCCTTTGTGGACGATTTAGAGTTGGATCTCGCCCGCCGGGATTTTACCGTCAACGCCATGGCCTATTCTCCGATCACCGGTCTGCAAGACCCCTGGCACGGTACCGATGACCTAAAAAAGCGGATTCTCCGCGCCGTAGGCGACCCGGAGGAGCGTTTTCGGGAGGATGCCCTGCGTATTTTGCGGGGCGTGCGGTTCTCTATCCGCTATGACCTGACCCCCGATGCAAAGACAGGAAAGGCAATGATGCTGCTGTCCCCCCTGATGGAGCATCTCGCCCGGGAACGGGTCTTTGACGAAATGTGCAAGATCCTGCCCCTTTGCAAAGCCCGGGATGTTGCGCGGTTTGCCCCTGTGTTTTTGCAGGTCATCCCAGAGCTGAAGCCAGCTGTGGATTTCCACCAGAGAAGTCCCCACCACGCCTATGATGTGTTCACCCACACCGCCTACGTGGTAGAAAACGCCCCCAAGGATTTGGCGCTCCGTTGGGCGGCGCTGCTGCACGATGTGGGCAAGCCTGATGCCTTTACCCAAGATGAAGACGGCCGTGGTCATTTCTACGGCCACGCAGACATCAGTGCCGAAAAAGCCAATGCCATTCTCCTGCGGCTGAAAGCCCCCACCGCCCTGCGGGAAAAGGTGGTATTCCTTATTAAAAATCATATGCTCTCCCTCCCGGCTGATCCGGTGGTGCTGCGCCGCCGTCTCAGCGAGTACGGCGAGGAGAACATCCGTGCTCTGCTACAAATGCAAAAAGCCGACTATTCCGGCAAGGGTGTCACCGATAACATGCCGCCTTTTGAACTGGTGGAAGCCCTAATCGATAATATCCTCGACGAGGAACACTGCCTGCACCTGCGGGATTTGGCAGTAAACGGCAACGACCTGATGACGGTCGGTTTCCCGGAAGGAAAAGTCTTAGGTGAAGCCCTCACCTATCTTTTAAACTGCGTATTAGACGAAAAGCTCCCAAATGAGCGGGAAGCGCTCTTAAGCACCGCTGTGCTTTATTTACAGGAAAGGATGAATAAAGAATGAAAATTGCTATTGTAACCGGCGCAAGCTCCGGTATGGGGCGGGAATTTGTACGCCAGCTTTCCGGCTATGTAAAGGTGGATGAGGTTTGGGTCATCGCCCGCCGGGAAAATGCCCTGAAGGAACTAAAAAACGAGTGTCCCTATCCCATTCGCCCCATAGCACTTGACCTTTGCGACCCGGAAAGTTTTGCTAAGTTTTCAGCCCTTTTAGAGGAAATAAAGCCCGATATCCGGCTGCTTGTCAATGCCGCAGGCTTTGGCAAGTTCGGTAAATTCCAGAACGTCCCCCTGGAGGACGATCTGCGGATGATCGACCTAAACTGCAAGGCGCTTCTCCACATGACCCGTCTGTGTGTTCCCTATATGACAGAAGGCAGCCACGTTTTGCAGCTGGACAGTATGTCTGCCTTCCAGCCTGTGCCCTATATCGCCACCTATGGCGCAACCAAGGCTTTTGTCCTCAGCTATACCCGCGCCATCCTTCCGGAGCTGAAAAAGGCCGGCATCCGCATTATGGCGATGAATCCTTTCTGGGTAAAGACGGAGTTTTTTGACCACGCCTTTGCCACCAACGGCAGCGAGGTGCAAAATTACGTCTGCTTCTATGAAGCCAAGGACGTAGTCGCTACAGGACTGCACGATCTCTATAAGACTAAAAAGCAAGTTTCTGTTCACGGCTTTATCGCAAAATGCCAGCGGCTGCTTGTCAAATTAGCGCCCCACAGCTTTGTAATGAAGGTCTGGATCAACCAACAGAAAAAGCCGAAAAACGACCCCCGCGTACAAGAATCTTAATGCATGGGAGGCTATTATGCACGCCAAAATTGAAAAAGTCTTCCGCAAAATTCTCCACGCTATGGAGTTCTTCATCGCCGTCCTGACCCTCATCGTGCTGCTTGGTATGCTGGGTATGGAAATTTATAAAATGTGCACTGTGGGCGATTATTTCGCCTCTATGGATACATATCTGCACAACATTCTGACCATCGTGGTGGGACTGGAGTTTGTGCGTATGCTCATCGATATGACCCCGGCAAACACCTTGGAGGTGCTGATCGTGGCCATCGCCCGGCAGGTCATTTTGACCCACAACGATCCCCTGAGTAACTTAGCCAGCATCATCTGTATCGCCGGTCTCTTTGCTACCCGCCGCTACTTGATCTCCAAGAAGACCCTAAAAATAGAACTGTCCGAAGTGGAGTAAACAGGTGTTATTATGCAGAAAAAGAACGATATGCGCCATATAAAACACTTTATTTGGGACTTTGACGGCACGCTGTTTGACTCCTATCCCATCATCATCGCCACGCTGCGCGCTGCGCTGCAGGACTATGGCTACGACTGCGACCCGGTGGAGGCGATGGGGCTTATGCTGCAAAATATCGGTGTTGCCCAAAATTACTATGCGGACAAGTTCTCAATTCCCCGGGAAGGATTTGTGGAAACCTATATGTGCCATCACAGCGAGCTGAACCTTCAGCTTTTGGCAAAGCCTATGGAGGATGTGGAAAAAGTCCTCGCCAAGATCTGCGAGACCGGGCGGAAGAATTACATATTTACCCACCGCAAATGCAGCACCACCGCTCAGTATCTGGAAAAATACAGCCTTTCCCAGCATTTCACCGAGATCGTTGGCCCGGAAGCGGTGCATTTTGCCTACAAACCCGCCCCCGACTCTCTGCTGTATTTGATGCACAAATACGGTATGACTGCCGATGATGCGGTGATGGTAGGCGACCGGGATTGCGACCTCGGCAGCGCCCGGAATGCCGGCATCGGCACAGTCCATTTCGTATGCGCCGCCGTCCCGGAAAATCTTTCTTGCGATTTTCGTTTTGAAAGTTATGAAAAAATGCTTGCCATTTTGTAATTTGTCATTTATAATCTATAAATGTGGGTTAAGCAAAATGCTCCACCTTAGGTATCCTCCCCGTGTAAAAATAGAGGTGAAAAATTGTCAATTCACAATTGTCAATTATATATGCGGGCGTGGTGGAATTGGCAGACACGTTGGATTTAGGTTCCAATGGGCAACCGTGCAGGTTCAAGTCCTGTCGCCCGTACCAAATAAAGCAGAGAGGCGGATGCCTCTCTGCTTTATTTATGTGAGGAAAGACGGGACTTGAACCCATCTAAATGCAACGCGGACGAGCGTTGCCCGCTGCGGCTGGACGCAGCGGAACCTTGATTAAATCAAGTCCTGTCGCCCGTACCACACGAGTAGTCATAACGGATTTCGTTATGACTACTCTCAGTCTGTCAAAGAACCCCTGTTTTCATTAAGCGAAAGCAGGGGTTCTTTGCTTTCTCCGTGGACATAGTTGCTGCAAACTTTTTGGTCGGGAAGCTTTCTGTTCGGGCGTGATAAAGTACAATGGCCGCAATATAGTAGGAATATACCTTTTTCATTTAGCCCGTAATGTTGCATAAAGTGCTTGCAATTCTTGCAATATTCGTTATCCATAATAACACCTCTGTATTTGTGAGCCGTAGTCTGTAATTATAGCAATAATGGTTGCACATAATTCTGGCACAAATATGTGCTATTGTCAACACAAAAATGTGTCATTTGCTACCATATAAACGAGGTGATCCTATGGAAATATATGAAATTATAAGAGGTCTGCGAGAAGACAGGGACTTGACCCAGCAATCTATGGCAGATATATTGAAAATCGGAAGAACGATGTACAGACGCTATGAAACCGGAGAGACGGAAATTCCGATCCGCCACCTGAAGACACTTTGTCTGTTTTTTGGGGTTTCCTCAGACTATCTTTTGGGATTGCCGGAAGGCTTGCGCAGAAGAGAAAGTTAAACAATGGTACATTGCGTGTGTTTTTAGGAAGTAATGCTACAATAAAGAAAAGTTTTCCACCAAAGGAGGAACGGATATGAAAAAACGGTCTATCATTTTTGTCACGGCGTTATGTATAACGGCACTGCTTATGCAGGGTTGTTCAGTTTTGGGATTCGGCTCGCTTTTTGGCGCAGAGCTGACACCTACAGAGCTTTATTATACCTGTGCGGCCTCCGTTGTAGAAATTCGCACAGAAGCAGAGGGCGGTGGCTCTACGGGCTCCGGCTTCTTCTGTGACAAGAACGGCACAGTCGTTACAAATTACCATGTGATCGAAAACTATGCCACCGCTAAGGTCTATTTGCTTACTGGCGAAGAATATGAGGTAAAAAGCGTAAAGGGTTACGATATGAAAAAGGATATTGCTGTTTTGGAGACGGAGTGCAAAGATTCTGTTCCGCTGCAGTTCAATACCGACGGCGCTATTACCGGTGACAAGGTCTATACCATCGGCAGTTCTTTGGGTATGACGAGCACCCTTTCTGAGGGTATTGTTTCCTGCGCCCTGCGGCAGATGTACGATCAAGTTTACATCCAGACCACAGCGCCTATTTCTCCCGGCAATAGCGGTGGCCCGCTGTTTGATGCCTATGGCAAGGTGATCGGCATCAACACTATGACCTTTGCAGGCGGCCAAAATGTAAATTTTGCTGTTCCCATTGAGGAGGCGCTGAATGTCAGTGTCAGCAATCCTACCACACTGGAGAAGCTGTTTACCAGAAAAGCTGCCGGTGTAGGGAAGGTGCGGAAGCTGGAAAATTGGAGTGTCAGCTATGTGCCGGAGGACGACAGTGACATCGGAAAGGATGCCTATACGATTTTGTTCCAGCTCCGGGATCAGTACGGCGACCTTGTGAAAACCGGCGGCAATGTGGCAGTCCAAATCGTAAACGATGATGACGTGACGGTTTATAATAAGACCTTGTCCTTTGATGGCAGTGATATTACTACCATTAAGACCCGGGAGGGCGAATTTGATTTTTTGACGGTCAGTATCCCCATAGAGGATATTGCAACCGGCGATACATACTTTGGTGTGCTGGATTTTACCGTCAGCAATTGGGACTATGCGTTTGACACTGTTCCGGTGCGGCTGCTGGACCTGCCGGTGCTCTAAAAGCGACATAGCAGGTCGGAGCACTGCCTCCGACCTGCTTTTTGCCCCAATGGAGATAAAAAGGGGAAAATATTCCTACTTTTTCCCGTTTCCCTCTTGTAAAATCTGTAAAATTGGCGTATACTTTTATCTATCTATGACCATTGCAAAAAGTGAGGAAATGACTATGCAGCTAATTTCTGTTCGTGAGCTGTTCAAAAACACAGACAGCTATATCGGCAAGGAAATCACTGTCGGCGGCTGGGTGCGCTCCATTCGTGGCAGTAAGCAGTTCGGCTTTATCGTACTAAATGACGGCACCTATTTTAACCCTGTTCAGGTGGTCTATCACGACACTATGGAGAATTTCCAAGAGATCAATAAGACCAACGTAGGCGCAGCACTGATCGTCAAGGGCACATTAGTTGCCACCCCGGAAGCGAAGCAGCCCTTTGAAATTCAGGCTACCGAAGTGACCGTAGAGGGCGCATCTACCCCCGATTATCCTCTGCAGAAGAAGAGACATACCTTGGAGTTTTTGCGGACGATGACCCACCTGCGGCCCCGCACCAATACCTTTCAGGCGGTGTTTCGTGTCCGCAGCCTGATCGCCTTTGCCATCCATCAGTTCTTCCGGGAACGGGACTTTGTGTATGTCCACACACCGCTGATTACCGGCTCTGACTGTGAGGGCGCAGGCGAAATGTTCCAGGTTACTACTTTGGATCTAAAGAACATTCCGCTCACCGAAGACGGTCAGGTAGATTTTGCCCAGGACTTCTTTGACAAGCCCACCAACCTGACAGTTTCCGGCCAGCTCAACGGTGAGACCTTCGCTATGGCGTTCCGCAACATCTACACCTTTGGCCCCACCTTCCGCGCGGAAAATTCTAACACCACCCGTCACGCAGCGGAATTCTGGATGATCGAGCCGGAGATCGCATTTGCGGATCTGTCCGATGATATGCGTCTTGCGGAGGATATGATCAAATACATTATCCGTTATGTGCTGGAGAACGCACCGGAGGAAATGGCTTTCTTCAACCAGTTTGTAGATCAGGGCTTACTGGAGCGACTTAATAACGTGGTGTCCAACGATTTCGGCCACATCACCTATACCGATGCCATCGCCCTGCTGGAAAAGCACAATGACCGCTTTGCGTTCCCTGTCCATTGGGGCAGCGACCTGCAGACCGAGCACGAGCGTTTCCTGACCGAGGAGGTCTTCAAGAAGCCTGTCTTCGTTACCGATTATCCCAAGGAGATCAAGGCTTTCTATATGAAGCTGAACCCCGACGGCAAGACTGTAGCGGCGATGGACTGCCTGGTGCCCGGCATCGGCGAGATCATCGGCGGCTCTCAGCGTGAGGACAACTACGAACTGCTGAAGGCGCGAATCGAGGAACTGGGTATGAAGCCCGAGGATTACGGCTTCTATATGGACTTGCGCAAGTACGGCTCTGCCCGCCACGCCGGCTTCGGTTTGGGCTTCGAGCGCTGCGTAATGTACATGACCGGTATGGGCAACATCCGCGATGTTCTGCCCTTCCCCAGAACGGTCAACAACTGCGAACTGTAATAAAAAGTGCGTCCGCAAGGACGCACTTTATAGTCAATTATGAAAGAAGGAAGCTTCTATGGAGGAAGATATCCTCGACAGTATTTCGGCTTGGGATGCCGGCAAGCCACCGGAGGATACCCAAAAGGAAGAAAAAATGAAGAAACCGAAAACGCTGCCTAAGTGGCCGCTGCCGGTAATTGTGTGGCTTGCAGGCACCGTCCCGGAGCTTGTGCTGCATTTTTATTCCGCTAAGGGCGGCACGACCCTTTGGAACTGCGGCGTGTACTTTCCGGCGCTGATGGCGCTTACCCCTGTGCTGCTGCTATACGGCATTGCTTGGCTTGTGGGCAAAAAAGGTGTCAGCTACGGCATCTTTGTAGGCTATAGCTTTTTATCTGCAGCCCTTTGCGGCTCGCAGATCGTCTACTACCGCATTTTCGGCAGCTTTTACTCTATCAATCTATTGTCCGTTGCGGGAGATGCGTTCCAGTTTACCGACGCTATCTTTGCGGGCATTTTTGATACACTGCCGCTGCTGGTTTTGTGCTTGCTGCCGCCGATCTGCGTTGCGGTATTCGGTTGGAAGCTTTTTGATACGAAGGAAAGAAAATGGCAATGGGGACTCATTCCCCTTGCGTTGGCGCTGGCTGTGCATATTGGTGCGGTGGCGGCACTGCCGCTCTTTGACGGCACAGGAAGTATGAGTGCCTATGATCTTTATCACAATATCAATGATAAGTACCTGAGTGTCAACAAGCTGGGCTTTGCTACCAACCTTCGGTTGGAGATAACCAGCGCAATTACCGGGCAGCAACGGGACGGTGATCTCGTGATCATTGCACCGCCTACAGACCCGGCACCGACGGATGCGCCCACCGGTGATGCAACGGAACCCACCCAGCCGCCGCGCTATAATATTTTGGACATTGACTTTGATAAGCTAATTGCGGACAGTACAGATAAAAAGCTCAACCAGATTCACCAGTATTTCCAAAGTCAGACGGCAACAAAGCAAAACGAATATACAGGCATCTTTGAGGGTTGCAATCTGGTGCTGATTACAGCAGAAGCCTTCAGCGATAAGATCATCGACCCGGTGCGAACACCGACCCTCTACAAAATGATGACCGAGGGTATGTATTTCTCCAATTTCTACGCACCCTATTGGTATGGCTCCACCTGCGATGGGGAATACGCATTCCTGACCGGCACGCTGCCCATTAACGGCAGCCTGGCATTCCAAAAGACCATCGGCAACAGTATGCCCCTTGTGATGAGCCAGCAGCTGATCAAAGAGGGCTATGGCGCCTATGCCTATCACGGGCATAAGTACGATTATTATAAGCGCAATCAGTACCTGAAAAATTTAGGCTTTGACTATAAGGGCGGCCGTGGCGGCGGGCTTGATGTCAAAGTACAATGGCCTGCCTCTGATGTGGATGTGGTGGATAAATCCACAGGATTTTACGCAGATAAAGCACCTTTTGTGACCTATTATATGTCTATTTCCGGTCATATGAATTACGATTTCTCCGGAAACCGGGTGTGCTATGATAACCGCCATTTGGTGGAAAATGAGCCCTATAGCGAAGCGATCCGTGCATATCTTGCCTGCCAGATGGAGTTTGACCGCTCGCTGAAGCTCCTGATGGAGCGATTGGAGGAAGCTGGTACGCTTCAAAACACCGTGTTTGTCATCGTGGCGGACCATTATCCCTACGGCCTCACGGCAGAGCAGTATAGCGAATTGTTCGGCCATAAGATCGATGAGACCTTTGAGATCCACGAAAACGGCTGTATCATCTATAAGCCGGGTATGACCCCGATGGTTGTTGATGAGCTGTGCTACTCCATCGATGTGCTGCCTACCCTTTGTAATCTCTTTGGACTGGAATTTGACTCCCGGCTCTATGTGGGACGAGATATATTCTCTGAGAAGGAACCGCTGGTGATCTTAGATGACCGAAGCTGGATCACAAAGCAGGGGCGGTACAATTCCACTACAAAAAAAGGAATTGCAAATGACGGAACACCCCTATCGGCAGACTATATAAACCGCATCAATACAGAGGTCGCCAATCGTTTTACCATTTCTTCCCGCGTAGTCGACTACGACTACTGGCGCATATTATTTGGATAGTGCTTTTTTGAAAAGGTCGCCGAAAGGCGACCTTTTCCTTGTATGTTTTTTCGCAAAAACAGGCATCCTTTGAATATAGCGCAGGCTAAGGAGTGGTTTTGTGAAGGGGATAAAAATTGCGGTTGCGGTGCTGCTTTTATTTGGGATTTTTGGAATTTGCGGCTGTCAAAAGAAGGAGCCGTTGGCGGTGGTGGTGGAAAAGGTCGAGGTGGTAAGCTACCACGGGAATGAAACACTGGAGCGGACTTATACGAAAAGCGCGAAAATGTCTGCGATCTTAAATTATTTGCGGTGGCTTCGCCCCCAATTTGGCGCAGACTGTGACCCGGAGCAGATCCCGGGGGACGAATATACCATTACAGTGACGCTGTCGGACGGAGAGCAGGAAATTTATGAGCAAAAGACCAATGGCTATTTGCGGAAGGATGAGGGCCGTTGGGAGAATATTGACCCGGAAAAGGGCGTAATGCTCTATGAGATCATTTCCAAAATGGGAAGTGATGAAACGGGTTAATGCCGAGAACACAGTGAAATATTCGGGTTGCGCATCTTCGATACTTCCCGCCGGAGATTCGTTTGCATTTTTGCCTGCAATCGCAGGCAAAAATTAAGGTTTCTCGGCATCCAGCTGCCGCGAGCAACAGTCCACCGGGCTGTTGCATTTGACATCTTCGAATCTCAGCGGGCAGCAAAAAAGCAGATACCCGGATGG
>JAZSDE010000129.1:0-22291 GCA_045531015.1 Faecousia sp. | reverse complement strand
ATTTTTGCATTTTAATACTTAGCCCGCATAAGCCGCTGTATAGGTTACATCCTCAGATTTGAAGATCTGCAGATCAATATCCTTTTGGTTGTAGCAAAGGGTGCGGCCATCAAACCAAATGCTGTAGATTCCCGACGCAGTCAATTCATTCAGCTTTTCGGCAGAAAAGCTGCTTTGGACATACTCCGGAGCGATTTGCAGAACAAGCTGGGCACAGCCAACTCCCGCGGAGTAAGATACCAAATTATGCAGCGCTTTTTTCTGCATACCGTCTGCCGGGTCTATAAAAGTCGTAACCGATTCGCCGGAGGTGTACACATAGTACCGCTCTTCATCTTGCTCACTCATGGGATAGTCCCGCAAAAAAACAATACTGGTTGCCTTTTTATAATGCATCACAGCAGGCAAATCAATGTTGTTCTCTTCGCGGTTAAAGAGGTTGAAACTATACTGCTCCCCACGGGCATCTAAATTCCGCGTATAGCCGTCAAAGCTTGCCAAATAGCCGTTGGAAAAGCCCTGATTTAGCAGAGATTCCGCCAAATAATCCACGATAAAGGCATTTTTCATCCAGCCGAAATCCAGCAGCCGAGTCAACTCGTATTTCTGAATATACGCGAGATACTCGTCAGAGACCTTCAAACGCACTTGGTTTTCTCCCAACAGCTCCAGATCGATATGGGACGAGTCATTTGCAAATGCCGCAATTTCTTTCACATAGGCTGCCTGCTCAGCATTTTTGGCAGGATCAAAGGATTCCGCTTCCACATCTGTCTCGCTATCAAGCACCTGTTCGTACACAGCATAGACCGGACCTAAATACAGACAGCGGTTTTTCGCTTCCTGAATTTGGGTAAATGCCTGATAAAGCATCGGGTCGACGGTGACAGCTTCGTTCGGATGGGCGCTGATATGGGCTAAGTTATTATACTGCTCAGTAATGAACGTTGCGTGAAACAGCAGATAGGCCTTTGTGGTTACCTCTCCATACAGCACCCGAAGCGCCTTGTCCTCTTCTGTTGCAGAGCGCTCTCCTGCCCCAAGATAGTAGTTCAGGGTAAAATCATCACTACAGCTGAGCCCCGTTGTCGATGGGTCAATGATCTGCCAGCCAGGTTCCGTGTTCAGCGCAGAAGTCAATCCTACCACCATCGCAATAATCGCAATCAAAATACACCCCACTAACGCAATGAGCCGCAGACGATTTTTATCGTCTGCAAGCTCAATTCGTGTAATAGGTGGCAGGCCGCGGGGTCTTTTATCGCCACTACTCATAGGTTATCACTTAAATAACCGCCAGCAGCAGGAACAGCAGGAACAGGGCGATGATCACACCGATCACGCTGAAGCCGATAATAGCACCCTTCTTGCAGGCCTTGTAGTTACGGATATAGTTGAAGCGGCGGAAGATAAATCCTGCAATAAGACCAAGGGGCGGCAGCAGGAAAGACAGGAAAGCATACCACTTGCTGCCGGTATCGTGGACGGGTGCGTCAAGAATATACTTGGCATTCTCATCGATCTCTTCCTCAACCACTGCCTTTGTTTCCTCAGAAGCATTGGGATCGCGGATAATAACGGACTTGATCTTCTCGTTCTTGTCACGAAGGGTCTTATACTCCTCGATCTCCTTCTTATTGCCGTAAACAAAATGGTTATGACCAATGTCTACCATTTCAGGCTTGTCCTCACTGTAATCGTGGACAGAGGGATCGTAGGTAAAGAGCACCTTGTTCTTTTCCAGCTGAGGATCAGGAATGGGAATTGCAGAGATCAAGCTGCGGGTGTAGGGATGCATAGGGAAGTTAAAGAGTTCTTCCGCCTCTGCGATCTCTACGATGTCACCCTTGTAGATAACACCGATACGGTCGGAAATGAAACGGACGACGGACAGGTCGTGGGCGATGAACAGATAGGTAATACCACGTTCCTTCTGGAACTTCTTCATCAGATTCAGAACCTGCGCGCGGATGGAAACATCCAATGCAGAGATAGGCTCGTCGGCAATAACCAGCTCAGGCTCCATAACCATCGCACGGGCAATACCAATACGCTGACGCTGACCGCCGGAGAACTCATGAGGATAACGGGTCAGGTGCTCAGGCAGCAGACCGACTTCCTCAATGATCTTCTCTACCTTGGCAACACGCTCAGCCTCGGTCTCAAACAGCTTAAAGTTGTAAAGACCTTCGGAAACGATATAGTCAACGGTTGCGCGTTCGTTCAGGGACGCAGCAGGATCCTGGAAAACCATCTGGATGTTACGGATAACTTCCCGGTCCAGAGACTTGGTAGTCTTGCCGGAAATCCGGACGCCCTTATATTGGATCTCACCGGCGGCGCAGGGGTTAACACGGATAACGGCACGGCCAATGGTGGTCTTACCGGAACCGGATTCGCCTACCAGAGAAAAGGTCTCGCCCTTAAAGACATCAAAGCTGGCATTCTTGACCGCTTTTACCGCAGTATCGCCCTTGCCGAAGGTGATATCCACATTCTTCAGGCTCAGGAGGATCTCTCTGCCGTTTTTGTCAATAGGGCCGTGCTCCGGCAAATGGGAAACAGTATTCTTTTCTTTAGGCATAGGGACACCTCCTTTACAGATTGCAGGCATTCATCAATTTCTCGTGAATGTTCTGGATAATTTCGGGCTTTTCCACCTTAGGGGCTCTGGGATCCAACAGCCAAGTCTTGGCAAAGTGGGTCTCAGTGATCTGGAACATAGGAGGCTCCATCAATGTATCCAGCTTCAGCGCGTGGGGATTTCTGGGAGCAAAGGCATCGCCTACGATCTTGTTATACAGAGAGGGAGGCGTACCGGTAATGGAGTACAGCTTGGTATTGCGCTGTGCAAGCTGCGGGAGACTGGAAAGCAGCGCCCAAGTGTAGGGGTGGCGAGGATCGTAGAATACCTCCTCAGCAGTACCCAGTTCCACCACCTGACCGGCGTACAGAACCGCAACACGGTCCGCGACGTTGGCAACGACGCCCAAGTCGTGGGTGATGAAAACGATGGTGTAGCCAAATTCTTTCTGCAGATCCTTAATGAGCTTCAATATCTGCGCCTGAATGGTAACATCCAATGCTGTAGTAGGCTCATCACAAATCAGGATCTTAGGCTGACAGCTCAGCGCGATAGCGATAACGATTCTCTGCCGCATACCGCCGGAGTACTGGAAGGGGTAATCGTCAAAACGGGTCTCTGCATTGGGAATACCGACCTTCTTCATCAGCACCAATGCGCGCTCGCGAGCCTCTGCTTCTGTGCAGTTCTGATGCTTCAAAATGACAGAGGTGATCTGCTTGCCGATGGTAATGATGGGGTTCAGGCTGGTCATAGGATCCTGGAAAACGGTGGCGATCTTTCCGCCGCGGATCTGGTTCCAGTCCTTACCGTATTTGATCTTTGCGAGGTTCAGGACGCAGACACCGTGGAGCTTCTCCTCGGTCTCGTCCAAATAACGCACACGGAATGCAACCTTGTCAAATACTGCATTGATCTGGTCTTCGTCGTTCAGGTCAACACCGATGACCATTGCTTCCTTAACGACCGCAAGGAGCTTACGGAGAAGACGCATCCGCTTTACATAGCCGTAACGGCCAACGGACAAATAGATCTCCTTTGCGATCCGCTCATTACGAACCTTGGTCTCCTTGGAGATCTCGCCGGCAATCTGCTTTTCGTACTGTGCTTTCAGGGCGGACATCTTCTTTTCATACTCCGCAGCATATGCGGTGTCCGCCTTGGCCTCTGCCTTATGAGCAGCGATGGCATCTGCCTCCTGCTTACGCAACGCCTTGATCTGGGCATCCATCTGTGCGATCTGGGCGCCCATTTCCTTGTAGCGGTCCTTCTCTTGCTTGCTATCTACCGTCTGACGCTGATTAAACAGCTCGGTGCGGCGGAATTCCAGCTCGTCGATCTTGACAGTAAGGGATTCCCGCTCCTCAGCAGTCAGGCCGCTGCGTGCCTTCTTTTCTTCCTTCAGGGCTTCCATCTCCCTGTAGGTCTCAGCCCCCAGCTCGTACTTTGCATACTCATTGAGCTTCTTGGTATAATCCGCAACGATCTGCCTTGCAGAATTGGTATACGCCACACTGGTGTCGGCCAGTTCCTCATCATTAAAGATAATGGAGCCCTCATCAATGTAGCCGTTGCCGTCCAGCATACCGGCAAAGGTCTTCGTGAAGACGGACTTACCGGAGCCGGACTCGCCAACGATAGCTACAGATTCGTTTTCATAGAAGTCGAGAGAAATACCGCGGATGGCGGTGAGTATTCTGCCGCGGACACGGAATTTCACGTGCAGGTCCTTACCGGACAACAAAACCTTTTTATTTTCCATAGCCTGCACCTCTTACATATGGGTTCTGGGATCCGATGCGTCGCCCAAATTCTGACCGACAACATACAGAACCACTGCGATGATGGAAGCAACCGCCACGGGGCTCCAGAACTCAAACTCCCAACCCGGCGTGATCATTGCACTCTTGGCGGCTTCGATCAGCTTGCCAAGGGACATATCGGAAAGACCCATACCGATGTAGCTCAGGAACACCTCGTAGGAGATGTAGGAGGGAATTTCGGTAGCGACCAAAGTCACGATAACGGAGGTCATAAAGGGCAGGATGTTCTTGGTAGCGATCCGGGTGATGGGGGTGCCCAAGCAGCGGGATGCCAGGTTGTACTCCCGGTCACGGATAATGATGACCTGGGTACGAATAAAGTAGGCAATGCCGATCCAGCCGGTAATGGTCAGTGCAAAGACCATAGACCAGAAAGAAGCGGACATAATCAGCACGATAACGGAGATCAGCAGAACGTAGGGCACGTTGGCAACTACGTTATAGACCTCGGTCATAATGATGTCGAATTTCCGGCTAAAGCCCCAAACAGCACCGATGGCAACACCGACCAACATATTAATAGCCGCGCAGACCAGCGCCAGAGAAATGGAGATGCTGGAGCCGTACCAGATAGCATCAAAGGTAGACTTGCCGGATTCTCCGGTACCCAAGATCCACTTGAGGTCAAAGCCGAATTTATCGATGGCTTCATCCGGCTTTAAGTGGTATGATCCATCGTCTCCCAAGTTGATATAGGGGTCCACTGTGGCATCGTAACCAATAACCAAGGGATATACATAGGAGAATAGGATCAGCACAGCAAGCAAGCACAGCACCACGGTGTTGAGCTTCTTGCGGAAAAATACGCGGAACACACTGCGCCAGTAAGAATATCTGGGAGCAGTGATTCGCTCGGAAGCCAGCTCGTCCTGCTCTGCAGGAGAAAACAGTTCTTCTTCAGGGATATTCAGTTCCTTCAGATCAATTAACTTATCTGTCATCGTGTGTCACCTCGCTTTCGATGTGAAGGAGATTCTGGGATCCATAACGGACATCAGAACGTCACCAAGGATAAAGGATGCTACGGACAGCAGCGCATAGAAAAGAGCAACGCCTACGATAACGCCGTTGTCGTACTTATTGATGGCTTCGGTCAAAACATTACCGATACCGGGCACCATATACACGCGCTCAGTGATGATGGCACCGGTGAGAGCGCCCAGCACACTTCCGGGGATGCCGTGAACCACAGGGATAATAGCGTTCTTCAGAATATGCTTGCGGAAGATCTCGCCCTCAGACAGACCGCCGCTGCGGGCGAACTTGACGTAATCAGAATTCATCTGATCGATCATATACCGGCGCAGCCACTTCATCAGATTTGCGATAGAGGGCAGGGACAGGGAGATGATCGGCAAAATATACATTAACCATGTAGGAGCTTGCATATCAAAGGTGGTCGGAAGCTTCATACTGCTGCCGATGGCACGGAAGATAAAGATATAACCGAGAGAAGGAACCGCCATAATGAAGATAATATAGAGGGTACCCAGTTTATCGATTAACTTATCCTTATTGAGTGCCATCACAACACCCAGCGGCACCGCCAGCAGGTAGGCAAGGATAACAGAAATAATACCAATGACAAAGGAATAGCCCATCTGGGACATACCGGACTTTGCTTCGGAAACACCGGTATAGTCATCCACATAGTAGCGCATATTCAATTCACTTTTCTCCAGACTGTCGGGAACATAGACCAGTGTATGAAGATTATCTGCGGTAGTCTCCACAATGCCGGATGGATACGTGTTAGTAGTAAACTTTTGGGGGCCCTGTGCGTCAGTCATTGTATTAAATACGTCAATGCCCTTTTTGACAGAATAGGACTCACCAAGCTTGATGGTCACAAGATTTTGATGGATATAGGGGAAGGAATCATCAAAATACAAGAGGTACTTGTGGTTAGTGCCGTTGCCCATAATGGCAGGAGAGAACTTCTTCCCACCGTAGGCAGGGTCGTACCAAGTGAAGGTCAAGCCACGCTCGCCTTCGATCTCCTCCACCTTGTGGATGTTATCGATCTGAATGATGCCAGTGAAGTAGTTGACCAGCCGCTGCAGCAGCGGAATGTCACGGTAGGCATACAGATAGGGTCTGCCACCGTCCTTATACTGCACAGAGCCGATACGGATCTGGCCGGGAAGGCGCTCGACCTTATAACCATCCTTACCGTCATACTTCTCCATAAAGGCGGCAATCATTTTCTTTGCAGCGGCAGAATCCTCCTGCGGCTTTGCGCCAATCACGGATGCTGCATCCATTTCTGCCTGCGTAATGTTACCCGCCTTTAATTCCGCTTTCAGAAAATCCGTATAGGGAATATAGTCTAAATAGCCAAAACGCTCCCATTGCTGCATCTTATATACTTGCTTATCATTCAGCAGCTTCTTATTATAGTTGGGATCGCTGGCAAAGATGGCCTCTCTGTCCAAAAATGCGTAGATCATAACCATAATGACCGCAATCACAAGGACAACAGACAGAAGCGCCCGTAGGATTCTGTTAATTAAATACTTTGTCATAATCCGTCTCCTTTGTCTTGTCTAATAGGATAACGCAGATACTGCAGAATATCCCGGCAGTAGAGAACACTGCCCTAAATACTCCTTGGCACAATAAACCACAAGGAATACTTAGGGCAGCATTTCCTACATAATTTTATTTTCGCCAAAACAGTCATATGGGAGGATGGGCGAAATCGCCCACCCTCCTTATGCTTTGAGAATATTCAGCTTCTAAATTCTAATTAGAAGATACCCAAGGACTTGGTCATGTAACCAGCGTAGTCAGGCAGCATGGTGCCCAAGTAGGTGGAAGGATCACCGTAGTCAGGACCCCAGCCGGAACCGTCGTTGAAGTCGTAGTTAGCATCGTAGCCAACGTTGAAACGGTAGGTAGCAGCCTGGTAGTCAGTAGCATTGGCAAATCCAACCAGGTTGATGATGATGCAACCGTTGGTAGCTTCCTCGATGGACTTCTTCAGAGCCTGCTTCATAGCCTTATTGACTTCGGAGTCATTGCGCTGGCAGAAGTCCAGGTAGATGGGCTTCTCAGCGGAGATCTCGATGCCTTCCTTGGCCAGCTCTTCGATAGCAATTGCCAGTTCAGCAGCTGCTGCCTCGGGGTTGTACCAGCCGTCGAAGCCGGAGCTGGAGTTGGTCTCGGCATTCCAAACAGTCAGATCGATCTTGTCAGCATCCAGCTGAGCCTGCACGATGGCGCCGTACTGGGTGCCAGCCTTGAAGGTCTTGTCTTCGCCGTTGATCTTGATGGTAACATCAGTATCCAGCTTAACGTAGGTGCCGGGGGTGTAGGAGTTAACCAGGGAGTTCAGCTTCAGGTCGGCACCAACAGACTGTGCATTATAGGTAGCGCGGTCCATAGACATCAGGAGGGCCAGACGGAAGTGCTGGTTCAGCATAGCAGCGCCAGCGCGGATCTTCTGGTTCTCAGTCTTGGGAGATACGCCGATAGAAGCATCGGAAGCATTCGCAAAAGCTGCACGGCGCAGGTTCAGGAAGCCGCAGTAGGTGGTAGCATCGGTGTCAGAAACGTAAGCATACTTGTCGAAAGTACCCTTGCTCTTTGCGATCTCAACGCGCTGGGTGGTCATGCCCAGAGTGTCAACGACGCCGTTGAAGAAGTCGTCGTACATCTTCTGATGGTCGGTGCCATCGGTGTACATATAGTTGAAGGACTTCAGGTTGTTGTCACCCTTATTCCAGTAGGACTCGTTAGCAACCAGAGTGATAGAGTTCTTTGCGGTGTAGGAAGTGATAACGTAAGGACCGCAGTAGGCGATGGAGTCGGGGCCCTTGCCGTACAGGTAGGTCTCAGCAGCGGAGTTGTACTCGGTGCCGAACTTACCGCCCATAGACTCGTAGTAGGAACGGCTCATGGGAGCGAACACGCCGTAGCCCAGCATGGTGGGGAAGTAAGGAGTAGCCTGAGACAGGGTGTACTCAACAGTGTAGTCATCGAGAGCCTTAACACCAACCTGAGCAAAGTCGGTAATATCACCGGCAACGTACTCGTCAGCGTTTACGATGTTAGCACAGCCAGCGCAGACCAGGTATTCCAGGCCGCCCTTAGCGTCCATCATGTGCTGCATACCGGCAACGAAGTCGTCAGCAGTCAGGTCAGCAACCTTACGGTTCTGGTTGTCAACCCAAACAACGCCCTTGCGGATCTTGAAGGTGTACTTCAGGCCGTCATCGGAAACAGACCAGCTCTCAGCCAGAGCGGCCTTAGCAGTGTTTTCCATATCGTACTCGATCAGGCCGTCGTAGGTCTGAACAAGGATCTCGGAGTCTGCAGCGTAGGAAGTCTCCAGAACATCCCAGTAGTTAACATCGGAGTCAAAGTAGAAGGTAGCGGTGTCTTCGATGGTGTAGCCCTTCTCGGCCAGGTAGTTCTTTACCCAACCCTCGTAGGTGCCGGAACCCAGCAGCTCAGCCCACTTAGCCTTAATTTCCTTAACGTGAGCAGCCTCGATGGGCTCCTTGGTCACGATCCGGTCGTGGAAACGGTAAGTATCGTTACCGAACAGGATGGGAGTGTTGGTGTAGGGAGCGATCTTGGTCATTGCGTAGTTGCCGCCCTGAGAAGTGGTGGGCAGGAAAATACCTGCAGACAGCATCTTGGCTTCGGCAACAGCCATCTTAGCGTAACGGGTAGGAACGTCAGTCTCTTCCAGAGCTTCCTGGTAGTAGGTGTAGAACTCACCAAGAACCTTGTTGTAGACAGCGCTGGACAGAGCATCATAGTCGTCCTTTACATTTGCGAAAGGATCGTTCCAGTTGACTTTCTCTTCTTCCTGAGGCTTGACACAGGCGGCCAGACTCAGAACCAATGCGATAGCCAACAGCATTGCTAACAGCTTTTTCATTTTGTTTCCTCCTAAAATTTTTCCTTGCGGAATTGAATTATTTATTTACGCCTGCCCGGTGGTCCTACAACACCGCAGGGGCTGTAAACATGTTAGGATTATACCACCACACAAAGACATTTGTCAACACCAAAATAACAGATTTCCGAATAAACTTGGATTATTATACAAAAAGGCAAAATCTTTTGTTTTTTATAGGGCTTTTTTATGGGTTTTCGTGTTTTTCACTAAACCGGAAATTTCCATGTCCACCTGTGGCCTATTTTTCTCAGAAAACGCCTTTGACCGGTGGACCGCCATCCCCCGCTTTGTTTCCTTTCGTCATATGTAACAGATTTCCGTGCATTTTTGTTTTCCCCTCGGCACGGCTTTAGCAGGCGCTGTGACAGTAATATATATTATAATAATGTATAAACAAAGACCTCCTTCTCAGTATAGTATGCAGGATACCCGGATGGTGTGCGCTCCTTCAAAAGAACATGTAGGGCAGTAGCTACATCCGTCCGTTAGGATTGTACCGTTTCATACGGGTCGATGCGGGCATCGACCTCTACGATATTTTACGAGGGTGCAGCGCAAAAATCCTCCGGGAAGTCCCGGAGGATTTTAATATTAAGCGAGGCCGCCGGCACGAACATAGTCTGCCAGCAGGTCGCGGGCATAAATGCCGGCATCGTAGTATTCCACGACTGTCATATTGTTATAAGCATAGAGGCCCGTCCAGCTGTCTACTACCACGTAATAGGTAGCATCCGGATCAATGTTGTTTTTCACGCTTGCGCCGTAGTCACCGTAGCCCAAACGATACGAACTGTTATTAAAGAATTTGCTTTGCAGGTCTATGCCCTTGATGGTGCAAAGCATAATGTCATTATCAAAGGTAAAAAGCGATTGCAGGTCTGCGTAGGTCACATTGCCTGCAGGCAGATTGTTGGGACTTCTGGTGTTCAGCGAGCCGCCACCAAGTACGATATCGTACTGATCGCCCCACCTTTCCATACCGGCTTTGTAATAAAGCTCCGCAACGATATTGCCCAAGGCTGTGCTGTTTTTGTATGTAGCGTTGTAGCCAAGCACCTCATAGGCACCGGAAATCACGTCATCGTACTTTTTCATAAGGGTATCCACGATAGGATCGTCCGGGAGATCTTGATATTTGGTTTTAGAAACCTGCCCCGCCTGCTGTACCTTGAAAGAATTGGTCACCGCATTGATGGCGATCTCCACATGGGAGATGCCGTCCTGATTGTCTCCTCTGTTTTGCAGGTGGTAGACACCATAGCTGTCTTTTGTCGTATAGCCCCTATGGGTATGGCCTTCAAATACCAAATCCACATAGCCGCCGCTGGAGAGCACATAATCGTAATCCGCAGAGTCACCGTGGATCGCGTATACAATAAAGTCCACGCCCTGATTTTGGAGTCGGACACTCTCTTCTTTCACAAGGTTCGTCAGGGCGCTTCCGGTTTTGAAATACA
Source organism: Faecousia sp. (assembly GCA_045531015.1). Taxonomy (GTDB): domain Bacteria; phylum Bacillota; class Clostridia; order Oscillospirales; family Oscillospiraceae; genus Faecousia. The sequence continues at coordinate 11,515 of JAZSDE010000129.1, read as the reverse complement.
CATCGCGGCACTTGTCTACTGCAATAGAGCTGTAATGGTCGCCGATGGCACCGATGATGCCGATCTGCAGGCCGCCGGCCTCTACTACGATAGAAGCATCGCAGTAATCTACCCGTTTGTTTGTCTCCCGGTCATAGATATTGATGGCAAGGAACGGAAACTCAGCGATCTCCTTATTCTGCCGGATAAATTCACTGCCCCAGTCATATTCGTGGTTGCCGATGGTCATTGCGGCAAAATCCAGCTCGTTCATCCAGTCGGTAATGATATTGCCTTTTGTAATATTGGACTCTGCAGCGCCTTGCCACATATCACCAGCCGATAAAAAAATCGCATAATCATCTTCATTGCGGGCATTTTTTAAGTAAGTGGTAAGCTCGTCCACGCCGGGGTGCTTGTCTCCGTCTGCCAGCTTACCATGAAGGTCATTGATAGAATAAAGATCAATATATACCAGCAAAAGGCTGCCGCACGCATCACAAGAACCGTTATCGTCTGCATCCTTATGCTGCAGGCAGTCCGACGGATCTATAAAAGGCGGATTGGTGGAATCAGGTTGTACAGCAGAACCACAGCCACAGAGAAAGAGCGCGATCACAAGCAACGCAGCAAATAATCTTTTCATATGCATATATCTCCTTGGTTTTTTTACCAATATAATATTATACAGTCAAAATCGCGGTCAGTCAACTGCTGTATGCCCACGTCCTATGTTCGTCAATGTGATGAAAATCTTCCCGAAAAAGTGTAGATGTTTTTTTACAGCTTTTTTTACAGCAAAAGCAAAAATAACTTGCCTTAAAACGCACTTTGTGTTATAGTAGACAGGGGTATTGTTTGCATTTTGGATGCCCTTGCTTTGGGCTGCAGTTTTATAGTGTCTATACCTTATTATAATATATTATAATTCATTTGCTTATTCAGGGAAAAACACCCTTTATTTCCTTATCAGAAGGAGAACCCCCCTATGAACAGAAGCTACCGGCTGTCCACCGCACTGGATGTGGATGACCTTTTGATGGAGTGCGTCCCCTACGCTGTCCGCCTTGCCAATGAAAAATACAAGTTTGACCCACCGCTGACCATCTACGAGGTAGATCGCTGGGGCAAACTGGGAACCCGGGCAGATGTGATCTTCGAGTTTATGAACGACCCAGAATTCTTCCGCTCTCAACCTGTTATTCAGGGGGCCCGTGAGTTCGTGCAGAAGCTCTCCCAGATGACTGAGGTCTTTATTTCTACCGCTGTATGGCCTGCGTATCTGACATTGCGCTTTCAGCGCATTTTGGAGGAGTTCCCCGAGATCCCTCAGGATCATATCCTGCTGGGCGCTCGGAAGGACAAGATCGATGTGGATATTCTCTTTGACGACGGTATGCACAATGTGCTGCGTTCCAATGCCGCTTATCCCATTCTGATGCGCCGGCCTTGGAACTGGGAGGCTACCGGCGTACTGGCTGTTAACAATTACGACGAGTTTTTGAAGCTGGTAGAAGTCATCTCCGGCAGCTACAGCGTAAAACCCGAGCAATTCTCCCTGACACAACCCAGCATTGTCGTGCTGGTAGGTCCTTCCGGCAGTGGCAAGAACGATATTGCCAAAGGCTTGCTTGAAACTTGCAGCTGCTTTGAAAAGCTCGTCAGCTACACCACCGACAAAAGTGCTGTTTCCCGTCCTGAACAGAGCTATCGCCACGTTAGCTTGGAGGAATTTAGAGCTATGTGTGATGCGGGAGATATTTTCGAGTCTACCACCTACGGCCATCACGCCTATGGCTCCCGAAAATCCGATGTAGAGCAAATTCTGCAAAGCGGCAAGCACGTTTTGACGGTGATGGACATCTGCGGTGCAATGGCTATGAAGACCCATTTCCCCAATGTGGTGACCATCTACGTTAAACGGGACAAAAAAGAGCTGCTAACCGCGCTGCTGGAAAAAGATGCGCCTACACCGGACAAGGTCAACCGCATACTCGCCATTGAGGCCGAGACCAAAAACGCCCACATCTGCGACTATACCGTGAATTTCCAAAGCTGTGAAAAAGCCGTGGCGCAGATTTGCGAGAAGCTGAGTCTCACATAATTCTACCGTTCCCAAGGAGTAACCTTTATGACCGCTGATTTGCAGAAAGCCAGTCTTTCCAAACGAATCGCCGCGCTGCTTTTGGATTTTATCCTGCTGACGATCCTCATCACCGGTGCCGCTACTGCGCTCACCGCAGTCACAGACTACGACGCCTGCGCAGCAACCGCAGATGGACGGCAAAAGCATTTTGAAGCGGAATACAACGTCCGTTTCGACATCACAGAAGAGGAATTTCTCGCTCTTTCCGAGGACACCCAAAAGCTCTATAACGATGCCTATCGAGCACTTTGCGAGGACAAAGAATTTCTCAGGGCTTATAATAAGATGATAAGCCTTATTTTGGTGATCGTCTCGCTGAGCATACTCATCGGTGTAGCAGTTGTGGATTTCATCATTCCTTTGTTCCTGAAAAACGGCCAGACCCTTGGCAAAAAGGTCTTCGGAATCGGACTTGTGCGGGTTGACGGTGTGCAGCTTACCACCTTGCAGCTTTTTGTACGCACTGTTTTAGGAAAGTTCGCTATTGAGCTGATGATCCCCACATATATCATCATTATGCTTCTATTCAATCTGGCCAATATTATCCATCTGGCCATTTTGGCCGTCCTTCTCATTGCGCAGATCGCCTGTGTAGCAGCCACCAAGACCAATTCTGCCATCCACGATCTGCTGGCAGGCACTGTAGCTATCGACATCTCCAGTCAGCAAATCTTCCGCAGCTCGGAAGAGCTTTTGGAATATACCAAAAAAATCCATGCTGAGCGGGCAGACCGCTCCGGCTATTGATAAATAAAAACAAAAATAAAAATGGAAGGGTATTTGTATGAAAGTAGTATTGCAAAATCTCACAAAAGTCTTCCCCAGCCGTGACAAGAAATCCGGAAAGGAAGTTGTTGCTGTCAACGACTTCACCTTCGAAATTCCGGACGGAAAACTGATCGGTCTGCTGGGACCCTCCGGCTGCGGCAAAAGTACCACGCTGTATATGATCAGCGGCCTGCAGAAGCCTACCGGCGGTAAGATCTTCTTCGGCGAGGACGATGTCACCGAGCTGACCACTGAGAATAGAGGTATCGGTCTGGTGTTCCAAAACTACGCCCTCTACCCCCATATGACGGTAAAGCAGAACATCCTCTTCCCCCTACAGAACCTGAAGGGTGAGGATAAGATGAGCAAGGCCGATATGCTGGAGCGCGCCCACTGGGCAGCCAAGCTGGTGCAGATCGATGATCTGATGGACCGTAAGCCCAGCGAAATGTCCGGCGGTCAGCAGCAGCGTGTTGCCATTGCCCGTGCGCTGGTCAAGATGCCCCGCGTTCTGCTTCTCGACGAGCCCCTGAGTAACCTGGATGCCCGTCTGAGACTCCAGACCCGTGAGGAGATCCGCCGCATCCAGAGAGAGACCGGCATTACTACCATTTTCGTTACCCACGACCAGGAAGAGGCTATGTCCATTTCCGATATGATCGTGGTTATGAAGCTTGGTGTTGTTCAGCAGACCGGTAAGCCGCAGGAGGTTTACGACAATCCCACTAACCTGTTCGTTGCCAAGTTCCTCGGCACACCTCCCATTAACGTATTTGCAGGTTCCGTCAAGGGCGGTAAGCTGTACTTAGGTGAGGATGCCGTTTTGGATGTGCCCGGTGTTGCCGATCAGGAGGTGCATGTAGGTATCCGTCCTGAGGGCTTTGAGCTGGATCCCAAGGGTCCCATGTGCTGCGACCTCAATAGCGTGGAAGTTATGGGTCGCGATTCCAGCGTTGTTTCCACCCACGTTGCCTCTCAGAATCCTGTCGTCCGCTCTATCATTGACGCAGACAACAAGGTCGAGGAAGGCACTAAGACTGTCCGCTTCTCCCTGAAGCCCCATAAGGTATTCCTCTTCCATAAGGAGACCGAGGAGAGAATCTATTTCGAGGTGAAGTAATATGGTCGATAGTAAACAACAGTGGAAAGCCTGGCTGTACCTTTCGCCGGCGATCGTTTTGCTGCTGGTATTTACCGCCTGGCCCATTATTAACACCATTCGTATGGCTTTTTTGGAAGGCTACAGCGGTCTGAAGGAAATTGGCGGAGCCACCTTTGAATTCGGTATCGGCAACTTCCTGAAAGTTATCAAGTACAAGCGGTTTCTGCAATGCCTCTCTAACACAATCCTTTTGTGTGTTACTACCGTGCCCATCTCTACGATACTGGCGCTATTGATTGCCGTTGCACTTAACTCCATTAAGCCTCTGCAGAAGGTTCTGCAGACCATCTTCTTCCTGCCCTATGTGACCAACTCCATCGCCATCGGTATGGTGTTCGCCGCGATGTTTAACATCATTGGCCTGCGTCCCGAAGGCGGCTACGCAGATACCTGGGGTATTATCAACAATGTTATTCAGTTTTTTGGCGGTGAGCCTATCAACTGGATCAATGCTGGCTCCGACTATACAGCAAATATCATCGTTATGATCGTCTATATTGTTTGGAACGCTCTGCCCTTTAAGATTCTTGTTTTGTTGGGTGGCTTACAGAGCATTAACAAGCAGTATTATGATGCCGCCAAGGTCGACAGCACCTCCCGCACTCGGGTATTTGCCCGGATCACTGTGCCGCTGCTGTCCCCTATGCTGGCCTATGTTATTATCACCGGCTTTATCGGCGGCTTTAAGGAATACTCCAGCATCATCGGTATTTTCGGTGAAAATATGGGTCCTGCCCACGATGCAGGCCGCCTGAATACTATGGTCGGCTTCATCTATGATGCATTGGAGGGTGACTTCCAAGGCAGAGCCTCTGCTGCAGCACTCATTCTGTTTGGCATTATTCTTGTGGTGACTTGGTTTAATAACAATGTCATCAAAAGGTTTACCCATTACTAAGGAGGTGCCTCATATGTCTCAAAAAGATAGTGTTATGAAGGCAAAAGACCTGCAAAAGGTCTCCACCGCCTCTAAGGTAACCCAGTTTTTGGTAAAATTTGGTGTATACATCTTTCTGATTATTATGGCGCTGATCGTCCTGTTCCCCTTCTACTGGATGATCATCTCCTCTCTCAAGAGCCTATCGGAATATCGCCAGCCCAATCCCACCTTCTGGCCCAAGAATGTGATGCTGAGCAACTATCCCACGGCATTCTCCACCGCGAACTTAGGTCAGCTCTTTATGAACACCGCTTATGTAGGTGTCGTTTCTACCCTGCTGAGCTTGGTGATCACCGTGCTTTCTGCCTTTGCCTTTGCCCGTTTGGAGTTTAAGGGCAAGGAGACACTGTTCGGTCTGCTGCTGGCAACGATGATGATCCCCGGTGAACTGTTCACGATCACCAACTATCTGACCGTCATTCAGCTCAATTGGATCGATACCTTTGAAGCATTGATCGTTCCCTTCCTTGTCAGTGTGTTCTACATCTACCTGCTGCGGCAGAACTTTATGCAGATCCCCAATGAGCTGTATTTGGCTGCTAAGGTAGACGGCTGTAAGGACATCAAGTACCTTTGGAAGGTTATGATTCCCCTGGCGCTGCCCACCCTGATCTCCATCACCATTCTCAAAATGATGGGCGCATGGAACTCTTACGTGTGGCCCAACCTGGTCACCAAAACCGACGCCCACCGGCTGATCACCAACGGTCTGCGCAACGCCTTTGCTGACTCTACCGGCGATGTGAACTACCCTGTACAGATGGCGGCAGTCGTGATCGTATCCGCGCCACTGTTTATGGTGTTCCTGTTCCTGCGTAAGTATATTATGGCAGGCGTCAGCCGCAGCGGTATCAAGGGTTAATCCCGGTTAATAGGCAAAAGCCTGTAACATAAAAATTAAAAAACGAAGGAGACAACAAAAGCATGAAAAAAAGAATCGTCGCAATCTGTATGCTGGCAGTCCTGCTGCTGGGCATGCTGGGCATGACCGGCTGTCAAGGCGGCAAGCCCACCGCAACCCCCAACTTTGTGGTTCCTGAAGGTGGCTTCGACACCACACAGGAAGTAACCATCACCTTTGGCCACACCATGGGTGCAGCTTCCGTAGCTATTGTTAACAAGTATATCAAGGAGTTCAACAAGATCTACCCCAACATCAAGATTGAGCTTCAGTCTAAGGGCGGTTGGAGCGATATCTGCTCTGCTGTTACCAAAGACATTAACGGCGGTCTGCAGCCCAACATCGTTTACTGCTACCCCGACCACGTCGCACTGTACAACCTGTCCAAGTCCGTTGTTACGCTGGACAACCTGATCTCCAGCGATCTGGCTGTAGGCGAAACCGGTGAGATCCTGGGTCTGACCGAGGCGCAGAAGAACGACATCATTTCTTCCTACTACAACGAAGGCACCGCTTTTGGCGACGGCCTGATGTACACCATGCCCTTCTCCAAGTCCACTGAGATCCTGTTCTACGACGCAGACTTCTTCAAGGAGAACAATCTGACCGTTCCCACCACTTGGGAAGAGCTGTGGGACACCTGTGAGAAGATCAAGGCTATCGACAAGAACTGCATCCCTCTGGGCTACGACTCCGCTGACAACTGGTTTATCACTATGGCCGAGCAGATGAAGTCCGGCTACACCGATGCTTCCAAGACCGGCGATGACCGTTTTGCCTTCGTTAATGACGCCAATAAGGCATTTATCAAAGAGCTGTATGAGTACTACAACAAGGGCCTATTCACCACTAAGGATATGTACGGCAACTACACCTCCGGTCTGTTTACCAACCAGGACCCCGAGAAGGCTCGCTGCTATATGTGCATCGGCTCCTCCGGCGGTACCCGTCACCAGACCCCCAAGACCACTGACGAAGAGGGTAACACCACTTACGCTTTCGAGGTCGGCATCGCTCCCATTCCCCAGTACGACGCAAACAACAAGAAGGCTATCTCTCAGGGTCCCTCTGTGTGCATCCTGAAGGGCAATGACACCACCGATGCCCAGATCATGGCTTCCTGGCTGTTCGTTAAGTTCCTGGTCACCGACGTTGCATTCCAGGCTGAATTCTCTATGGACTCCGGCTATATGCCCGTTCTGAACTCCGTCACCGAGAACGCTACCTACAAGGCATGGCTGGACGGTGCCAACGGCTTCGACAAGCTGAACGCTTTGGCTGTTAAGGTCGGTATCGAAGAGCGCGACACCTACTTCGTTTCCGATGCCTTTAACGGTTCCTCCGTTGTCCGTACCCAGGCAGGTGCTCTGCTGAACAAGGTTATCGGCACAAAGGACGCCAACAAGCAGCCCCTCACCGGTTCTGCTCTGGACGATCAGATCAATAAGGCATTCCAGGATGCTTTGGACGAGTGCATCTTCCAGGCTGGCTAATTTAAACTGCTTATGAAAAATGTAAAAAGATTTCTTAGTCTCTTTTTACTGCTGTGTCTGACGGTTAGCTGCTTCAGCGGCTGTGAGCTGCCTGATTTCCTTCAATCCTTAATTCCTGGGGCTCCCACCGAGCCTCAGGACACGGAGCCCCCTATCGTGGAGCTTCCCGCGTGGATCGACTTTATGGAGCAGGCAAAGCTGGATATGAACAGCTCCACCGCAAAGTTAGAGGTCACCGTTAAGCTGTTTATCGACGGTGATACCACCCACTTCAACGTGCCGGAAAGCATCAGTGCTGACCGCACCATGAAGGCCCGGTATATTGCAGTCAATACGCCTGAATCCACCGGCCAGATCGAAGAGTGGGGTAAAAAAGCCTCCAACTTCACCCGTGATAAGCTCTCTAATGCGGAATCCATTATTATTGAGTCCAACACCGACACATGGGAGCGGGACTCCAGCGGCGGCCGCCACATGGCTTGGGTTTGGTATAAACCCAAGGGAGAAACCGAGTACCGCAACCTGAATCTGGAGCTGGTGCAGAACGGTCTGTCTTTGGCCAGCGGCAGCACCACCGACCGTTACGGCAACCTGACCCAGCGGGCATATACCCAGGCAAGGCAGTATAAGCTCAATGCATTTTCCGGTCAGCCTGACCCCGATTTCTACTACGGCGGTCAGATCCAGACTGATCTTAAGACCCTCCGCACCAACACCGAACTGTTTGCAAACAAGGACGTTGTCTTTGACGGCATCATTGTTCGTAACAACAGCCAAACCGTTTATGTAGAGAGTTATGACGAAGAGACCGATATGTACTACGGTATGAACGTCTACTACGGCTACACCAGCGGCGAAATTGACAACATTCTCAAAGTCGGCAACGAAGTTCGTATCGTTGGCAATGTGCAGTACTGGGAAGGTGGCGGCACCTGGCAGGTCACCGACATCCACTACAGCGCATTTGACCCGGATGACCCCGATAATATCAAACTGTTGGGCACCGGCCATGTGGCTTCCAACCGGGTAACCGACCCCGATACCTTCCTCAACGGCAAGGTCACCCTGACCGTCCCCAAGGATCTTGAGGGTACTGAGACCGAGGAAAAGACCTTCGATTATGCCCATTTGGCACTGAGCACTTCCATCCGCATGGAAAACCTCTATGTCAAGAGCATTTACACCACCAACAACGGCGGCGACAATGACGGTGCAATGACCCTTACCTGCACCACTGCAGACGGCAAGACCATCGATGTTCGTACCACCGTGTTGCGCAAGCCCGACAAGACCCTTTACACCCGTGACGATTTTATTAACAAGACCATTAGCGTAACCGGTATCGTCGATTACTTTAGCGGCGACTACCAAATTAAAGTTTTCTCCGCAAAAAATATTGAGATCCAATAAAATTTATATAAAGGAGTAACATTATGAAGAAAATCATTTCCCTTGTTCTTCTGCTGTCTCTCTGCTTGGGCCTGTTTGCCGGCTGTGATCTGACACAGTTCATTCCCGGCCTCGCCCCCAATGCACCCGCCAGCAACTTAGAGAACGCGAAGAGCCTGGTGTTCAACACCTACAAGCCCGCCAACAAGGACGAGATTCCCGTAAAGTCCGCCGACTTTGAGGTTATGACCTCTGTTCTGGTTGACGGCGAGACCTTCCCCGTTGCTTGGACTGTAGAAGTCACCGCTGGTGCTGCCGACGCTGTTAAGATCGTTGACGGCTCCTCCGATGCCTTCAAAAAGGTCGACCTGACCGAGAAGCCCGAAGAAGAGGTTCAGTTCACCCTGACCGCTACCATCTCCGATGCCGAGGGCAACACCGAAACTGTTTCTTTCCAGTACAAGACCCTCAAGTTCGAGGCTCCTACCGCTGACAAGGTCGTTCTGAAAAACGAAAACGCCTACGTTACCGGCATTGAGGATGAGTACACCTCCTCCAGCGGTTCCTCGAAGATCGAGCTGACAATGAAGGAAACCAAGGCTGATGCGATTGCTTTCAATATGATTACCAATGCTGACGGCTCTGTCTCCTTCAAGACCGACGACGGTTACTTCCTGTATGCTGACGGCACGCATGCTAAGTATGTCAAGGAAGAAAGCGACAATACCAAGTTTGTGCTGGATGCTGTTGACGGTGGCTACACCATCAAGTGCTTTGCCGCTACCTATCAGGACAAGCCCCAGTATCTGGAAGTTTACAGTGGCTACCTGACCTGCTACGGTATGCAGGAATCCAAGCTGAACATTTACACCTTCGCTCTGGATGCTGCCGACGGTGCTAACGGCAAGGTTGTCAAGTACAGCGCAAGCGAGACTCCCGATGACGGCGGCGACGAGCCCGAGATCACCTTTGGACCTGCAGCCGACGCTGTTGTTCCCGTAGCCGGCACCGCTTACAAGCTGGGTCTGGTCCACGGCACCAACGGCAAGACCTACTACATCTCCGGCGGTATGTCCGGCTTCTATATGGCTACTAACGAAGCTGCTGCTTCCGGTCTGGATGCTTACATCGAAGCAGTTGACGGTGGTTACAACCTGTACGTCATGGAAAATGGTGCCAAGAAGTACATCAACCTGACTACCTCTGTTGATGCAAATGATTCCACCAGAATCCACATCAACGCAGTCTACGGTGATACCGCTACCACCGTTTACACCTACGACGAGACTCTTAAGACTCTGAAGGCTACCAATGACGGCACCGAGTATATCCTCGGCACCCGCAACGACAAGAACTACTCCACCGTAGGCTTCTGCAAGGTCGATGACAAGCCTTTCTACTGCCAGTTCTTCGCTGTCACTGAGGGCGAAAACCCCGGCGAGAACGAGAACCCCGGCGAGAACGAGAACCCCGAGACTCTTACCATTCCAGAAGCAAACACTCTGGGGGCATCCAAGGCTCACGATACCTACACCACTGAAAAATACTATGTTGTCGGCGTAATTAAGGCAATTACCAATGCTAAGTATGGCAATATGACCCTCGTGGACGAATCCGGCAACACCCTGACTATCTACGGCTCTTACAATGCTGACGGCACCGCCGATTATGCAACTATGACTGAAAAACCCGGCGCTGGCGATACTGTTAAGCTGCTGGGTGTTATCGGTCAGTTTGGCAACGCTCCCCAGATGAAAGATGGCTGGATCGTTGAGTACACCTCTCATACCTGCGATTTCACTACCGCTACCTGTGAAGACGCTTCCGTTTGCAAGCACTGCGGTGTTGAAAACGCCCCCGCTCTGGGTCACTTGGATGAGAACAAGGACCATACCTGCGAAAGAAATTGCGGCATTGCTGTAGGCATCCATGCCGACAGCGATGATGCAGACAACCTCTGTGATTACTGCAGTCAGCCCGCCGCTGTTTTGTCTGAGTACACCGAGAGCAAGGCAATCAAGGCTACCGAAGGTACTCTCACCAACAATAATGAGAGCATTTCTTGGACTTCCACCGGTTTCACCTTTACGGTTGATAAGGCTAACTCCACCACCCCCATCCGTACCTCTGACAGCGATCACTTCCGTGCATATGCAGGTGCTGTCGCAACCGTTTCCGGCGTTGACGGTGCTAAGATCTCCAAGATCATCATTACTTGTACCTATAACGATAGAGTTCCCGCATTTGAAGAAATTAACGGTGCTACCATCGATGTAAATGGCAAAGTAGTGACGATCGTTTTTGCCAATCCCGTAGATTCTGCTACGCTGACTCATACTGGCACAGCTCAGTGGAGACCCAATAACATTGAGGTTACCTACGTTAAGTAAACCCTTTTAGATCTTTACATAGCACTTTGCCCCGGGCGAAAGCCCGGGGCATTTTCTATTGGGACGCGTCAAATCACATTGTAACTCGTCCCGCCATTGTGGAACGGATAAATCCGTTCCCTACACTCCCGCCGTAGGGGATGCATTTATGCATTCCTCTTGCACATTATTCCAGAATATGCTATGCTGTTGATGGTGATTTTATGGAACGGAAAAATTGGAAACTACCTCCCCAATTGGACTGATAGCAAAACAATGTTTGCTCCAAATCGAATCCCACTACGACAATGTTAAAATTGATAACTGGGTAATTATGCCAAACCACATACATTTGTTAATCAGTATAA
>JAZSDE010000010.1:0-14513 GCA_045531015.1 Faecousia sp. | reverse complement strand
CATCGTCCATATAGTCGTTGCTTGCCTTGCGTACCTCGGTCATACGGGCCTGCGTTCTAAGAACCATTTCCTGACACTGACGCTTGGCTTCAATGTAGATCGCTTCCTCAGAAACCTTCTGAGCAGCCTCTTCCTGTGCCTTGCGGATAATGACCTCTGCCTCACGGCGAGCCTGACCGATCAGCTCGTTACGGGACTCCACGATAGTACGGGCCTGCTTGAGCTCTACAGGCAGCTGGGCGATGACTTCATCCAGCATATCCAAAACCTTATCCCGCTCCAAAATGCACTTGTCGGCAGCCAACGGCATTGCCCGGGCGTCGCGCACCATATCATACAGAGTGGAGATGATCTCATCAATGTTCTGTTCGTTCATTTCTATTTCCTCCTTGAGTTGTGTTAGCAATTCGTTTTTTAAAGTCTGGGATTATTTCCTCCGGTAAGAAGTCCGAAAGCTCCACACCGTACTTACCCAGTTCCTTTACTGTACTGGAACTCAGGTACATATACTGGTGCTCCGCTGTAAGGAACATAGTATCCAGTCCCGGATTTATTTTGTGATTAATAAGGGCCATTTGGAACTCATTTTCAAAGTCAGAGCCAGCGCGCAGACCCTTTACGATCACGCAACTACCCTTTCTGCGGGCATATTCCGCAAGAAGCTCCTCAGAAGCATCTACCTCCACATTGGGAAGATCGCTTGTTACTCTGCGGATCATATCCACTCGCTCTTCCTGGGTAAACATAGGGTGCTTTCCTGCGTTGACCATAACGCAGACAATCAGCCGGTCGAAGATCTTGGCCGCCCGGCGAATAATGTTTAAGTGACCGCTGGTAATGGGGTCAAAACTGCCGGGATAAATTGCGACTTTCAAACCAAGGCCTCCCCTGCTGCGTCCTTGCGGTAAAGTGTAAGAACGGTGTTGCCGTACTTATAGTCCTTGGAACGGCTAAATCCGGGAAATTCACCGGGTAATTCCTTCCCAAAAGGACATTCTGCAACTATTATACCATTAGATTGCAAAATGTCAATTTCTGTTATTAAATTTAGTGCATTTTCAAGGAAAACTTCTGCATATGGGGGATCCAGGAGGATAATATCGAATTTCTGCCTGGCAGTTTTCAGGTAAGCAAGGTAATCGCTGCGTACCACACGACCCGACTGTTCCATTCGGGCAAGGCACAAATTTTCCCGAATGAGCTTGCAGGCCTTTTCGCTTTGGTCTACAAATACCGCCTCTTTCGCGCCGCGGCTGATGGCTTCGATGCCAAGCTGTCCCGTTCCTCCGAAGAGATCCAATACCCGCGCGCCGGGGAGATCGAAATGGATAATGCTAAATAAGGCTTCCTTTACTCTGTCTGCTGTAGGACGGGTCTGCATACCTTCCGGCGTTTTTAAGCGAACGCCTCTTGCGCTTCCGCTGATAACACGCATTAATCTCCCTCCGTATCTGTGTGAAAATGGGTATAGACTGCATATGCTGCATTTTTCGGTAATACCTGCTCCAATTCCAAAAGTGTCGCCTCACGAATGGCAGTCAGGGATTTGAATTTTTGTAGAAGCTGCTGCTTTCTCGTCTGTCCGACACCGGGAATGTTATCCAGTTCGGAGTAACGCACCCGCTTGCTGCGTAAGTTCTTCTGGTATCCGATGGCAAAACGGTGGGTCTCCTCCTGAATAGCTCCGATAAAGGAGAACACAGAGGGCTCTTTATCCAGCCGGACCTCCTCCCCTGCCGCTGTAACCAGTGCCCGGGTACGGTGACGGTCGTCCTTGACCATACCGAATACAGGGATATTTATGCCAAGCTGCATCAGGGCATTTTCTGCGGTAGCTGCATGGGTCGCGCCGCCATCTATAAGCAAAAGCTCGGGCAGCTGTGCAAAACCGCCATCCCCATTTTGATACCGCAAAAAACGGCGTGTGACCGCCTGAAACATAGATTCATAGTCGTCTGCCTGCGTGAGCCCCTGAATTTTGAATTTCTTATATTCACTGGGTTTGGGTTTCCCGTCTACAAAGACCACCATACCGGCCACAATATCGCTGCTGCCTAAATTAGAAATGTCAAAGGATTCAATACGGTGGAGCTTTTCAATGCCGAGCATTTTCCCGAGAAGACGTACACGGCCGGCATAATGGGCTTCTCTTTCTGTAAGACGCTGGGCTTCTTCCCGGGCATTTTCGCAGGCGAGGAGAAGCAAACTATGGTTTTCTCCCCGTTGAGGTACATAAACCTGTGCTTTTTTTCCTGTTTTCTGCCCGATAAGCTGCTCCAAAAGTACCATATCCGGTAAAATAAACGGTAGCAGAACCTTTCTTGGGGCTGTTTCACGGTCAGAATAATACTGGGCGATCAACGTTGATACAGCGCTCTCCCGGTCCTCCGGCAAGGGGATCACTTGATATTCCTTGTGAACCAAATTTCCGTCATTATAGTGCAGAACGGTAAAACAAGCCTTAGCATCTGTCTCTGCGTAACCTATCACATCCGTGTCAGTATTTTGCCCGGCAGTCACAAGTTGTTTCTGTCCCAGTTTTTGCACGGTATTCAAACGGTCCCGCAGAGCGGCTGCTAACTCAAAGTTCAAATTTTCAGCGGCAGACAGCATCTGCTGCTGAATCGAAGCGGCTACAAGCCTATAGTTGCCCTCCAGCAGCATTTTTGCCTGCTTTATGGCATCCGTATACTCTGCGTTAGAATGTCCGGGAATACACCAACCGGCGCACTGCTGCATATGGTAATGGAGGCAAGGACGTTCCTTGCCAATGTCTCTTGGAAATTTCCGACTGCAGGACGGAAGTCCTAATGCATTGTTCAGCTCCTGCACCAAGGCTTTCGTAATACTGCGGCTACCAAAGGGGCCAAAATACTGTGCCCCATCATCCGCAATACCACTCACCATTGTGATCCTCGGGTATGTTTCCTTCTCATTAAGACGGATATAAGGATAACCCTTATCATCCTTTAAAAGAATATTATACCGGGGCATATGCCGCTTGATAAGAGAGCATTCCAAAATGAGGGCCTCAAATTCCGAGGCAGCCACAATGACATCGAAGTCCGCGATCTTCTCCACCATAGCTCTTGTTTTCAGCGAATGGGAGGCTGTATCCTGAAAATACTGAGAGACACGGTTCTTCAGCTTCTTCGCTTTCCCTACATATATAACCTGACCGTGCTTATCGCGCATAATATAGACGCCGGGCGATAACGGCAGGGTCAGAGCTTTTTGTTTACAAATCTCAAAATCGTTCATAGGTTACTCCAAAAAATCCGCCTCAATGCGGCACCGCATTGGGGCGGAAATATCTTGGGATCAGACGATATCCTGCTGTAGCAGGGCTTCAAGTGCCTCCACCGCTTCTGTTTCATCTGCGCCGTCAGCCGTCAGGGTTACTACGCTACCGGTAACAACACTCAGCGACATAATACCCAGTAAGCTCTTTGCATTCATCTTTCTTCCCTCAGTGGAGAGCCAAATGCTGCTGGAGAAGTCGTTTGCCTTTTGAACAAAGTAGGTAGCCTGCTTATTATAGAGGCCAGATTCGCAGCGGACAATAATTTCCTTGCTGTACATAGTATTTTACCTCGTATTCTGCCGTAAAGGCATAATTTGCTGTATATCTATGATACCAAATCTAAGAAAAAAGTCAACCCATTTTATCGAAATTCCGCAATGGTAACGCCATCCTCGCCCTCTCCATAGACACCGAGTCGGTAAGATTTTACAAATTTGTTCTTTTTCAGTGCCTGATGAACAGCCGCACGGAGTGTTCCTGTTCCCTTGCCATGGATAATACGAACACTATGTGCGTTCCCACGCATGGCTTCATCCATATAGCGCTCCAAAACGCAGATGGCTTCAACGGAATCCATACCACGCAGATCCACCTCAGATGCAGGCGCTGACAGGTTCATCTCTCTGCCCGAATGGGCAGGGTGCGGCGCTTTCTGCTTGTAGGGATTCTCAAATTCCAGAAGATACACGTCCTCCTGCTTCGCAGTCATCTTCAAAATACCGGCCTGCAACTGAAGTGTACCATCCTTATTGATAGCGATAACGCTCGCTTTTGTGCCAAGCTTCAAAAGCTCCACCGTGTCCCCTACCAAAATCCCTCTGGAGGGCGCAGGGCGTATCTTTTCCTGCTGTCCGGAACGAATACGGTCCTCTGCCTCATTGAGGCTCTTGCGAAGCTCCGTCTGCCGCTGATTGACATTGGAGGCATCGCCTTCGGTCAGCTGCTTGCGAAGCGCTTTTAATTCATCGCTGGCAGCATTGGCAGCCCGACGGGCTTCCTCGATGATGCCTTGCGCTTCCCGCCTTGCCTGCTCCAGCGCTTTTTCCCGCTCCCGATCAAGCTGTTGGCGATAGGCTTCGCTTTTCGCTTTAATATTGGCGGTTTCCTGACGAAGCCGCTCAGCCTCAGCACGGGCACCCTCCATCTGCTGCCGTTGCTCCTCTAACTGCCCGAGGACAGTCTCGAAATCACGGTCACTTTGGCCAACCAAATCGTTGGCCTCTTTTAAAATATCCTCAGACAGACCTAACTTTCTGGAAATGGCAAAAGCATTGGACTTGCCGGGAATGCCGATGAGCAGCTTATAGGTAGGCTGCAAAGTTTCCACATTAAACTCACAGGAAGCATTCACAACCCCCTCAGTCCGCATTGCATAGAGCTTCAGCTCCGCGTAGTGGGTGGTGGCCATCACCTGGCTGCCCAGCTTGCGGCAATATTCGATCAGTGCGATAGCAAGGGCTGCTCCCTCTGCCGGGTCTGTACCCGCACCGAGTTCGTCAAACAATACAAGGGTACGGTCATTACAGTATTCCACGATCTCTACGATCGTCCGCATATGGCTGGAAAAGGTAGAAAGGCTCTGGGCGATAGACTGCTCATCACCGATGTCCGCAAGAATCGCTTCAAAGGTCGAAAGCTGACTGCCATCACCTGCGGGAATATGGAGACCGCACTCTGCCATTAAGGTCAGAAGGCCGACGGTCTTTAATGTGACCGTTTTACCGCCTGTGTTGGGGCCGGTAATAATCATCGAATCAAAGTCACTGCCGAGGTGTACAGAAATGGGCACAACTTTCTTGGGATCGATCAAGGGATGTCTTGCCTTTCGCAGATCGATCTTACCGGTGTCATTCATAATGGGCGGCCAAGCCCGCATCCGGTAGGCAAGCCGCGCTTTTGCAAAGATCACATCCAAACGGACAAGGAGCATACAGTTTTGCAGGATTTCATCCTGCTTTGTGGCCACTTCCGCGCTCATTTCCGCTAAGATCCGCTCAATTTCTTTTTGCTCCTGCAGCTCAAGCTCCCGGAGGGCGTTGTTGGCATTGACGGCCGATATAGGCTCGATAAAATAGGTAGAGCCTGTAGAAGAAACATCGTGTACAAGTCCGGGTACGTCATTTTTACATTCGCTCTTGACCGGCACAACGTAACGTCCCTGCCGGATGGTGATGATCGGCTCCCGCAACAGCTTGGCATAAGCCGGAGAAGAGATCACCTTTTGGAGAGAATCCTTAATTCTTGCGCTTTGGATCCGCATATGGCGGCGAATATCCGCAAGGGCGGGGCTGGCGTTATCCGCGATTTCCTCCTCGGAGAGGATCGCGCCAAAGATCTTGTCCTCTAAATATTTGTTGGGACAGAGCATCCGAAACATCGCATCAAGCACCGTATCCTTCTCATCGTCGGATATGTAGCCCTTCACCGTCCGGGTGCAGCGCAGAACGCCGGCTATTGACAATAGCTCTCCAGGATGGAGTGTACCACCCCGATAGGCCCGATCCAGCGCAGGCGCAACGTTTTTGACGCCCGCAAAGCTGGGATTCCCCTTTTGGGTGCATAGATCGACTGCCGCGGTGGTTTCTGCAAGCAGTAAATTTACATCGTCTAAATCGGATGTGGGCATTAAGGCTCTGCATGCTTCCTTTCCCTCTTCACTGCCTGCACAGTCAGCAAGCTGCGAAAGAATTTGGTCAAGCTCTAATTTATACAGAGATTTTTCGTACAGTTTTAACATTATGAACTCCTAACTACACCGTAGTTGTCAGTAACGATTTGTAAAAATCAAGGGCAGAAAAGCCGCGCTCCAACTGGCTGCATAAATAGCTTTCCGTCAATTGGGATAGGGCGGTAAGTGTCTCCTCCCCTGCCTGAAAAGAAAATAGTTTTTTGGGATGGCAGGAACAGATATACCGCATGGCGGCAAGGATACTTTCATTTACCGGGTAACGGATGCCGTTTGACCCCGGATCCCTGCAGGTGGCACATTCCAATATTCCCTGGGAAATATCCAGGTATTGCGGTGACTCTGCGCCGCAATGGCCGCAGCCGCTGAGATCGGGCTCATAGCCCGCCAGTGCAGCACAGCGCAGCTCGAATACTGATTTAATCTGTGAGTGAGGCTTATCCGTAGATGCAGTCGCATACAGGCAGTTAAGGATCAGTGAGAGAATTTCACCACTGGGCGCATCCTCAAGAGACACAATATCAGCAACCTGTGCAAAGTATGTACCCAGGGACAGCGCAACAATATCCTTGTGCAGACCCTGGAACAGTTCGATGCTGTGAGCTTCGTTGACGGTATACATCCCCTTGTAGGAAAAGAGCGTATATTCTCCATAGGCAAGAAGCTGACATGACGCGGTCAGGGGACTATTCTTTCGACGTAGTCCCCGGGCTTTCACTGTCAGCTTTCCCTGATCCTCTGTAAGCAAGGTCAGGATGGCATCCGTGTCCTTATATGGATTGACGCGCAGTACAAGTCCCCGTACTGTCAGATACATATTGCTCCTCCGACCTCTTTGCTTCCTGATAGTAAACGTACATTTCCGGCGCACCGGTTTCTAAAAACAAGTCCCAAAAAAACGCAGAATTCATTTCCATCCCTCCGGTCATAGGATTTACCATACTCCCGGAAGATACCCTTGGAAATTATTCTCTGTAGCCGAAATTCCGAACGAGAAAATCGCTGTCGCGCCAGTTTTCCTTGACCTTTACCCAAGTGGTCAAAAACACCTTTGTACCCATAAAGCGCTCGCAATCCTGCCGGGCAGAGGCAGATATCTTTTTCAACATCTCGCCGCCCTTGCCGATAATAATACCTTTATGGCTGGCTTTTTCACAGTAAATGGTGGCATCGATATCGATAATGCCGTTATCCCGTTCTGTAAAGCGGGTAATTTCGACAGCCGTACCGTGAGGAATTTCGCGGTCTAAGTTCCAAAGAAGCTTCTCCCGGATGATCTCTGCCATTACCTGTCGCTCCGGCTGATCGGTGGTAATATCCTCCGGGAACAGAAACGGTCCTTCTTCAGCATATGCACTGCAAATATTAAGTAGTGCATCTACCCCATCGCCGGTACGGGCAGAAATGGGAATAATCGCCTTAAAATCTGCGGCCTTACTGTAGGCATCGATAACCGCAAGGAGGCTCTCCTTCTCAACAGTATCGATCTTATTGATCGCAAGCACGATGGGGCATTTCTTGCCGCTGAGCTGCTCAATAAGAACATCTTCCTGTGTGCCCACAGATGCAATTGGCTCCACAACAAGGATCGTAAGGTCGACATCAGAAATAGATTCCTTTGTGACCTCCACCATATAGTCTCCCAGCTTTGTTCTGGGCTTGTGGAAGCCCGGTGTGTCCACGAATACAAACTGGGTATCTTCCTTTGTCACGATGCCGCAGATCCGGTTACGGGTAGTCTGGGGTTTATTGGACACGATCGCGATCTTTTCACCTACCAAATAATTGGTCAGGGTGGATTTGCCTACGTTGGGACGGCCGGCAATGGCGATCATTGCAGTTTTTGTAGCCATAATTTTCTCCTCTGTATGTTTCCTTTAGCTTCGTTTCATTCCGGGAATAGTGGCGGCGATCTCCTCTTCCCTTTTGCGCATCTGCGCCTTTTGCGGGCCGTCATCCATATGATCGTAGCCTAAAAGATGCAGCATCGAATGAATCGTCAAATAACCGATCTCCCGCCGCAGACTGTGACCGTAGGCCTTTGCCTGCGCCTCAGCACGCTCCAGCGAAATACACATATCGCCCAAGGGGCAAAGTCCGGTCTCCGGGTCTAAGTATTGGTCCCAGTCATCGATCTTCTCACCGGGGGTAAGCTGAAACATAGGAAAGCTCAGCACATCTGTTGTCTTATCCATATCCCGGTTTGCGCGGTTGACCGCCCGAATCCCCTCGTCGTTAGTCACAAGGACGTTGATCTCACAGGTAACAGGAATGTTTTCCTCTTTCATAACCGCTTCAATCGCTCTGCTGATGACTGTAGATACAAAGGGTCTTTTGAGAGAAAAACAAGAAAATACCAAGGATAGTTTCGGTTTTGCCATTATTTTCTCCTCGCTTCCGTAGATTTTTTAGTTATCGTAGGTGTAGCCTTACGGTCAGCACGCTCGTAGGCAGAAATGATCTCCTGCACCAAGGCGTGCCGCACCACGTCCGCCGCTGTCAGCTTGCATATAGCAATGTCCCGTACGTCTTCCAGTACCCGCATAGCATCCTTTAAGCCGGAGGTCTTATCCGCCGGAAGATCGATCTGGGTCACGTCACCGGTGATGACGATCTTGGAACCAAAGCCAAGGCGGGTCAGGAACATCTTCATCTGCTCCTTAGTGGTGTTCTGGGCTTCGTCGAGAATGATAAAGCTATCGTCCAGCGTCCTGCCGCGCATATAGGCAAGAGGCGCGACCTCAATGGAACCCCGCTCCTGATACTTTTGGAATGTCTCCGGGCCAAGCATATCATACAGCGCATCATAAAGGGGGCGCAAGTAGGGATCGACTTTATTCTGCAGATCTCCGGGCAGGAACCCCAGCCGCTCACCCGCTTCTACCGCAGGACGGGTCAAGATGATCCGGTTTACTGTTCGCTCCCGAAACGCAGCCACAGCAGCCGCAACTGCAAGATAGGTCTTACCGGTGCCGGCGGGGCCTACGCCGATGGTGACGGTGTTTTTCATAATGGCCTTGATATACTTCTGCTGACCGACGGTCTTTGCCTTTATGGGCTTTCCCTTGGCTGTGATGCACACCACATCCTTTGCGATCTGAGCGACCTGGTCGTCATTTCCCTCGGCGACCAGCGTAGTCAGATAACGCACTCTCTGCTCATCGATCATATCACCCTTGGCGGCAAGCAGCAAAAGACCCTCTAAGGTGCGTGCTGCCTTGTCAGCATCCTCCGGGTCACCGGTGATCTTCAGCTCTGTGTCGCGGTTGACGATGCTGACGCCAAAGGTTTCCTCGATGCGCCTAATGTTCTCATCAAAAGAGCCAAATACGCTAATGAGGTCTTCGACCCGCTCTGCGTTTACAATTCTTTCTGTTTGTTTTGTCATGGATTTCCTAACTCCTCATTCGTGCTGCAGCCTATCATTTCCAGGCATTCGTACTGCGCGAAAATGCGGCAAATATAGTCATCTTCCTCCAAAGAAACAGATTCCCTTAGGATCGTTCCTGCGATCATCTGCCCCTTGAGATATTCCCGAGATGCTGTCTCTAAAATAGAAAAATCATCAACAGTCGCATCCGTAGTATCATAGTATAAGATCTCTTGCTTAACCAGCGCGAGCGGCAGTGTATAACCGCCCGGCAAGGTCAAATAAGTCTTTTCATACATTTTAACACATGACGTATGTAAAATTCCACTATCTTTATAGAAATTTATTTGTTTTTTTCCGATAATCAGGCTATATTTTTGCTCCCTGCGTGCTATTTCCGTCCTTTGAAGTCCGACAGTGGGGGTCACGGTCTCCAGTGTCCGCGCAGTCTGTCCGTAGATCTCTGCTTCTGCGCCGGTAAATTTCAGGGAGATTCCGTAATCCTTATACCCGGATACAAGCATTTGACCTGCCTTTACCGCCTGCCCCACACGGCATAGCTGTGTGCCGCGTAATACGGTAATTTGCTCGATGATGGCATCCTGCGTTGCAACGATATTCCCCTTTACAGTTTCCTTTTTTCCATCGGTTTCCTGACGTTCCCGGACGGCAATCACAGCCACACACCCTCTTGTGTTTACGCCGACCCATTGCAGCTGCGGAATCTTCTCAAGGAGTGCATTTTTGATCCGTTCACTTCGTACCTGCCGCCTGTTTGCCCCAAATACAATACCACAGCTCTCTGCCGCCTCCAGAATCTGCCGGTCTGTAACTGCGCTGTTCCCCTCCACTTGAACAAAAAACACACGGCTCGGTACGGCCAGCACAAAGAACATATAAAGCGCAATACCCACCGTCAGCACCGGGCGGTGCAAAAGACTCTTATATTTCCAGTAAAGTCCCTTGCGCTTCATCAGCTTGATCTTTGTGCCACTGCCTTCCAAAAGGGCGCATAAACGCCTGTAATCCCCTCTTATTATGTCTAATTCCACCGTTAGATCATCGATATGCCGAAGGGCGGTAATGGGGATGTTCGCCTTGGTTAGTTTGTTCAGAACAGCGCCAATGTCTGCGCTCATAAGGTGTACGATCACCGAACCTGACAAGGAACGCCACATTCTATCACCGCCCTCTGCAAAGAATGATGCTGTCTACGGAACCGGAGATAATAAGCTGCTGACGGTTCATTCGCATCAGACGCAGCTCATGCCCACAAACACGAATGCAGCCGTAGGAAACGCGGACACAGATCTCCGTATCCCCATACTGCACTACGCCCCGGTGATTCTCAATGAGTACACGCCTCTGACCAACAAGCTCCACAAGCGGCTGTCCCGGAATAGCCTCACCGGGAAGATCCATCGCATAAGCCATTTTATCAAGAAAGTTCCCTTTATTCTTCAATCCGATCAACTCCTTTTTCTAATTCTATGGCCGCAGGTGATGAAATTTGCTACAGGCGCATAGTTTCTTATAGAGGTGATCCGATGAAAAATAAAAGACTTTTGACCTTGGTATTCGGCGCGACCGGAATGCTGTTGCTCATATTGGATGCAAAAACAGCTCTCTCTTCCGCAGAAGAAGGGATTACCCTTTGTATGACCGCGGTGATCCCATCGTTGTTTCCGTTCTTTGTGCTCTCTGCCATCATAAACAGCGCGCTTTTCGGCGCAAAGGTCTCTGTTCTACGCCCCATTTCCCGGCTGTGCCGCATTCCGGCTGGAGCGGAATCTATTTTGCTGTTAGGACTGATCGGCGGTTATCCCGTTGGTGCGACAGGTATCAGTCAGGGTTATAAAACGGGCGTTTTATGCAGGAAAGACAGTGAACGAATGTTATCCTTCTGCAATAACGCAGGCCCGGCATTTATCTTTGGACTACTATCTCCGGTGCTTGGCAATATCAGCCTATGCTGGGCGCTGTGGATCATCCATATTCTGTCTGCGATTCTGGTTGGCATCCTTATGCCGGGCGGCAGTAAAGAGTCTGTGGCCGCTGGCAATACACAGCCGCTCACCCTACCGCAGGCAATGCAAATAGCGCTTAAAAATATGGCGCTGGTTTGCGGCTGGGTTATCCTCTTTCGGGTCATACTCGGCTTTACGACACACTGGTTTTTGTGGCTTCTTTCCCCTGCGCTCCTTTCGGTTATCGCTGGTATCTTTGAACTGTCAAACGGCTGCCTTTCCCTTGTACATATTGAGAATATTTCTGTGCGCTTTTTGTGCGCAGCAGGCTTTCTTTCCTTCGGCGGCATCTGCGTTGCGATGCAGACCACCTCTGTCGCAGGCGAGCTGTCTCTGCGAAAATACTACACTGGAAAAGCACTGCAAACGGTCATCAGCCTGATTTTAAGTGCGCTTTTTCTTATTATTTCCCCTCTGTTATAAAAAACAGTAGCATTTTCGTGAAATATGAAGTATAATAGAGAAAATTCCGTCACAAATGAGGTAATATTATGCTGTTTCGAAAGAAAATCCAAAGAAACTGTCTCCACTGCCTCCACGCAACGGTACTTAGCGAGACAGAGATCTTATGCGTAAAACGGGGTATCCGTGCTGCGGATCAGCCTTGCCGCAAATTTAAATACGACCCTTGTAAGCGGATCCCGCCCCGTCCGAAGGCACCGGATTTTTCCGGCTATGATAAGGACGACTTTTCTCTATAATGCGTTTCACGCGGGGGCTATGCACCCGGGTGATTCTTTTAGGAGATCATATTTAAAAATTCTGTTTCCGTTAAAATCGGGATGCCCAGCTCCCGGGCTTTACGTTCTTTAGAGCCGGCATTTTCGCCCACCACCACGTAGGTCGTCTTTTTGGATACCGAACCGGAAGCCTTACCGCCAAACAGCTCGATCTTCTCCGTGGCTTCCTCCCGGGTAAACATCGACAGCGCACCGGTGAGGACAAAGGTCATACCTGCAAACCGGGCATCGGAAACAACACGGGTGCTTTCAAAATTCACACCGCATTTCCGTAGCTTTTCGATCATCTCTATCGCCTGCGGCTGGGAGAACCACGCCCGAATGGACTGAGCGGTCACCGCACCAATATCCGGCACCTCCGTCAGTTCCTCCAAGGTCGCCAGCATCAGTGCATCCAACGAGCCAAAGGTGCTGGATAGCACCTTTCCGGTCTTTGCGCCCACCTGGCGGATACCCAGCGCATAGATCAGCCGGCTCACATCCCGGCTTTTGCTCTCTTCAATTGCAAGAAGCAGCTTTTTCGCCGCTGTTTCACCGCTCTGCCACAGGCTTTTCAGTTCCTCAAGCGTCAGAGAATAAATATCTGCCGGGGTATGAAGATACCCCTTTTCGATTAGCGCCTCCACAATAGACGCCCCGAGTCCTTCAATATCCATCGCATCACGACTGACAAAATGAGCGATATTTCGGCTCAACTGTGCAGGACAGGCCGCACCGGTACAGCGAAGGAATGCACCATCGTCATCCCGCTGTGTGGGCGCCCCGCAAACAGGACAGTTTTGGGGCAGATGATAAGGCTCTGCACCATTGGTACGTTTTGAGAAATCCACCTCTAAGATCTCCGGGATGATCTCTCCCGCCTTGCGGATCTGTACCGTATCACCAATTCGAATATCCCGCTGAGAGATAAAATCCTGATTGTGCAGTGTGGCGTTTGTAACTGTCGTTCCTGCGAGCCGCACCGGACGGACCACCGCCTTAGGGGTCAGAACACCGGTTCTGCCCACCTGCACCACGATGTCCTCCACAACCGTGCTCTTAATTTCCGGCGGGTATTTATAAGCCGCTGCCCAGCGTGGGAATTTGGCTGTTGCACCCAGTTCTTCCCGGGCAGCAAGATCATTGAGCTTCACCACCGCGCCGTCAATATCACAGGTAAGCTGCTCCCGATTCTTATTGATAGCCAGAATTTCCTGATTGATATCCTCTGTTCGGCTAAAAAGCGGACTGGGGACGACCTTAAAGTGGAGAGATCGAAGATAATCCAAAGATTCACTATGGGTCTTGAAGGTCACACCGTCAGCAAGCTGAATGTTAAAGATCAGAATATCCAATCCCCGCTTCGCCGCAATCTTCGGATCAAGCTGACGCAGTGAGCCTGCAGCCGCATTTCTGGGGTTGGCAAAGAGGGGCTTGCCCTCCAGCTCCTGTTGTGCGTTCAGCGCTTCAAAGCTTTTTTTTGGCATAAAGACTTCGCCCCGGACGATCAGACGGCTGGGCGCGTCGGTAAGGCGCATAGGTACAGAACGGATGGTCTTTAGATTTTCCGTCACATCCTCGCCCACGTTACCGTCACCACGTGTTGCGCCCCGAACAAATTTGCCGCCCACGTATTCAAGTGCAACCGAAAGGCCGTCGATCTTCGGCTCAACGCTAAATTCCGCCTTAGGATCGGTTTCTCGGATCTTCTCAACAAAATCATCCAGCTCTTCCAGGGAAAATACGTCCTGCAAACTCATCAGCGGCACAGGATGCTCCACCTTTTCGAATTTGCTCAGTGCCGTGCCGCCTACCCGTTTTGTAGGCGAATCCTCCCGGGCAAACTGGGGATTTTCTCGTTCCAGATCCTCAAGCTCCCGGAGCATATGATCGTATTCAAAATCCAGCATCTTAGGATCATCCAAAACATAATACTGATAGTTTGCCTCATTTAAGCGCGCTACAAGTTCATCCATTCTCTTTTGTGTTTCCATAGAATCCTCCGGTTTGAAAGAATGTATCGGGAACCTTGCCTACGATCACCGTCTCAGCAACAACAACCTGACTGCTGACCGTAAAGCTGGCTGTTTTTCCCAAAACAAGGACACTGACATCTACACTTACATCCATCACGATTTTCTGCAGTGTCTGGTTAATGCCGGCTTCCGTAAAACGGCTGCTGAATGCTCCCTCCGAATTGCGGATGGAGATAATATTGATGGGAATATCCGGGCCTCTGCCGGCAAACACCTCCGGCAAAATAAGGCTGCCGATTGGGATTCCCAGCTCCTCCGAATCAAGAGAGAGAATCTCATCATTAATGAGATTTAAGATTGCCGTTTTCAGCCGGTTGACCTCGACCATATTGGTTTTCAGGGCTGTGATCTGTCCGTCCAGATCCTTTTCA